>CAIUDO010000147.1 GCA_903897935.1 uncultured Pseudomonadota bacterium | reverse complement strand
GCGCTTCGAGCCGCTGCCCGGCCCGCTCGGCGCCCCCCTACGCTTGTTGCCCGATCGCCTGATTGACGCTCCGCTGCCGAAGAACAAGCTCGTGACGCCGATGCCCGCCGGTTGGTTCCGGGGGGCGATCACCTGGGGGTCGCGGCGCTACGCCGTCGATCGCTGGGTCGGCATGCGCGGACACAACTGGGGGCCGGCGCACGCGCCGCAGTACGCGTGGGGCCACGCGGTGTTCCTCGACGAAGCGGGCGCCCCGTTCGCGTTGGTCGAAGGCGCGAGCGGGCGCTTGCAGGTCGGCCGCCGCCAGAGCCCCATCTTGTCGGTGCTGGTGGTCCGACACGGGGGGCGCACCTACCGGTGGGACCGGCTGGTCGACTTGTGGCGGCAGCGGCCGGCCATCACCCCCCCGGGCTGGGCGTTGACGATGCGTGGCCGCGACGGGCGCGCCGAGCTGGCCGCCGAGCTGGTGCCCGAGCGGTGCGTCAGCCTCCGCTACGACGATCCCTCCGGCGACGCGCGGGTGTGCACGAACTCGAAGACGGCCCGGCTCACGCTGCGGGTGCAGCCGTCCGACGGGGACGCGTTCGTCTGCACCTCGATCCACGGGGCCGCGCTCGAGTTCCTGCAACGGGAGCGCCTGCCCGGCGCTCCGGCGGTGGTGTGAGATGGGTTGGACGTTCTTCGAGTCGATGCGTGGTGAGGTGCGCGCGACCGACGGCGCGTGGGTGCACGTGGACCTCGCGCTCCGGTGCGCGAGCCGTCGCATGCGCGCGATGGTCGGCGGGGCGCCCCTCGAGCTGCTCGGCACCGCCACGGCCTCGCCGTGGGCCGAGGGCGCCGCGTGCTGGGGCACCCTCACCGTCAACCCAATCGCCGGCGTGCTCCGGTACGAGGTCGCGTTCGACGACGACGCCGGGCGGCGGCTCACGGTGACGGGCCAGAAGGACGTCCGCCTGCGCCGCGGCGTCGAGGGGTACCTGCACCTGCCGGTGGTCGTCCGGGAGGGGGTCACGGAGATCGCCCGCGGCGCCCTGCGCTTCGAGATCGACGACCTGCCCGCGTTCTTGGCGTCGTTTCGGCTCGACTCGCCGTTCAGCGCGGCCCCGTCGCCGCCCGCTCCGCTCGACACCGCCAGCCGCGCGGCGCTCGGCGCGCTGGCTGAGGTGGTCATCAAGCCAGGACAGACCGTCCCCGCGGCCGACGCCGAGACGGTCGCCGGCGCCGAGCGGGTGCTCGCGTACGGGCCGGCAGGGGTCGGAGCGGGCCTGCGCGCCGCGCTGTCGGCGCTCGAACACACCACGGGGTTCTCGCGGCGGCCGCTCGCGCAGCGCGAGCGTTGGGTCGGGCGGGTGGCCCAGAACACGATCGGCGCCGGGGTGGTCAACGCCCTCTCGATGCCGGTCAAAGCCGCCCACTTCGCGCGGCGCGACTACCTGGATCGCAACGGGTTGCCGACCTGGGTGACCCCGGTCGCGGAGCCCGATCCACGATGGCTGTGTCAGGTGACCGACGCCGCGACGTTGCCGGAGTCGTCGCGCATCGACTGTGACGTGGTGGTCGTCGGCACCGGGGCTGGGGGGGGGCCGATGGCGGCGGCCCTCGCCGAGGCGGGCCTTGCGGTCCTGCTCGTCGAGGAGGGGCCGTTCGCGCGCCGCCAGGACTTCCAAGGCGCGCCCGAGCGCCGCTTGTTGTCGTGGTGGCGCGACGGGGCCATGTCGGTCACCGTCGGGAACCTGCCGCTGCTGCTGCCGACGGGCCGGGTGGTGGGTGGATCCACCACGATCAACTCCGGGACGTGCTACCGCACCCCAGACGACGTGCTGCGCGCGTGGGTCGCCGAGGGGTTGCCGACGGACTTCGCGCCGAGCGCGTTCGCGCCCTGGCTCGACCAGGTCGAGGCCGAGCTGCAGGTCGCCCCCGCCAGCCCGTCGACGCTGGGACCGATCGCCGGGGTGGTGGCCAAGGGCGCGGCGGCGATGGGGGGCACCAGCGGGCCGCTGCGGCGGAACGCGCCGGGGTGCGACGGGCAAGGGGTGTGTGTGGTCGGCTGCCCCACGGACGCCAAGCGGTCGTCGAACGTGAGCTGGGTGCCACGCGCGCTCGAAGCGGGGGCACAGCTCCTCACCGGACTGCCGGTTCGTACGATATCGTGGCGAGGAGACCGCGCGGTAGGTGTGATCGCCGCGGGCACGACGCCCGCGGGGGCACCGCGCCGGGTCGAGGTGCGCGCCCGCGCGGTCGTGATCGCGGCGGGCACCTTGCAGACCCCCCTGCTGCTCGCCCGGAGCGGGGTGCGGGGGCGCTGGCTCGGGCGGGGCCTGTCCGTTCACCCTGCGCTCGGCGCGTACGCGCGGTTCCCCACCCGGCAGGCCGAGCCGTGGCGCGCCGTCCCCCAGGGGGTGTTCGCAGAGGGGCTGGTCGACCCCAGGGTCCGGTTCGAAGGCTTCTATGGCCCCCCCCAAATGGCGGCGCCGACCTTCCCCCAGTGGGGGGCCGACCTGACCCACTGGATGGACGACTGGGCGCGTGTGCTGCAGTTCGGGTTCATGGTGCGCGACGGGAACGTAGGGAGCGTGCGCGCGGGCCCAGGCGGGCGCCCGCTCGTCCGCTACGACGTCACGCCGGACGTGCTGCACCTGCTGCTGCGGGGAGCGGCGGCGCTCGCCGAGCTGCTGCTGCGCGGGGGCGCCGAAGAGGTGGAGACCGCGATCAGCGGCGTAGGCACGGTGCGAACCGTCGACGAGGCGCGCGCGATCGGCGGCTTGGCGCTGCCCGCCCGGCGCCTGCGCGCGATGGCGTTCCACCCGCTCGGCACGTGTCGGGTTGGACGCGACAGCGACCACGGCGTCGTGGACGCCGAGCACCGCGTGTTCGGCACCTCCGGCTTGTACGTCGCCGACGGGTCCAGCGTGCCGACGTCGCTCGGGGTGAACCCCCAGGTGACGATCATGGCGATGGCGCTGCGCGCCGCCGCCGGCCTGACCGCCGCGCTCGCGTGACTCAGCGGGCAGGCACCGTCCGCATCGCGATCGGCAGCGGGCCCACGGTCGGGCGGATGCGCGGCAGCCGCGACGGATCCGCGGACGCGGACGACGTCAACGCCGCGTCGTCCCGGGTCGCGACGTAGTACCGGCTGCGCAGGTAGGTGGGTACACCCTCGTCGCGCACGAACGTGACCAGATCGGTCAGGGTGTCGACCTCCCACAAGAAGTTGTCGGGGGTGTACTCGGTCATGGTGCGCCCGTAGTAGACGCCGTACTCGTCCAGCAGCGGCGCCTCCACCTGCACCACCCCGTCCTTGACGGTGAGCAGGATCTCGCCGACGTTCCACGGGTCGACGTACCGCCCGGCCACCTGCGCGACCGCCGCGGGGTCGATGGTCAAGTCCGGCTCCCCCCCGGTCTCGAGGTGCCCCGAGAGCACCATCGCCTCCGCGATCGTGGCGACCGGGTGCGCGTAGCTGGCCGAGACGAGCACCGAGATCACCCACCCGTCGTCGGGCAGGACGTAGAGGTTGCTCGCGTAGCCGTTGATGTCGCCACCGTGCTCGATGACGCGCCCGCTCCGCCACACGCCCGACGCGTCCCAGAACCCCGCGTCGACGAACAAGCCGTACCCATACGACACCGCCCCGTCCGGGAGGTACAGCGTATCGACCGCCGGCGCGCTCATCTCGGCGCGCAGCGGGTCGCCGAGCGGGGCGCCCCCCTCGGCCAGGAACCGGCCCCACACCACCATCTGATTCGTCGACGACCACACGGTGCCCGCCGGCCCCAGCGATACGAGCTCGTAGTCGTCGGGCTGCAGGTCGACCCAAGTGGTCCCCGTGACCACGTCGGGGCCGTAGCCCACCGCGTAGTCGCCGTCGGCGAGCACCTCCTCCGAACGCACGAACGACCGGTCCATGCCGAGCGGCTCCAGGACGTCGTCGACGACGATCTCGCGCCAATACCGACCGTCGAGCTCCTCGGCGGCGAGCCCAGCGAGCGCGAAGTTGGGGTTGGCGTAGTTCCAGAACGCGCCCGACGACGCCATCAGCCACAAGTAGGTCGGCAACACGCCGCCGACGTCGAACGCGGCCCGGAGCAGGCCGTCGTCCCAGTGGAAGTCGAGCTCGCCGTAGTCGTAGACGGACGTCTGGTGGGTGAGCAGGTGGCGCCCGAGCATCGTGGGCGCCCAGCTCGCGTCGTTGACGAACGTGAAGTACGGCACCGCGTCGGTGACCGGGGCGTCGAGCGAGGTGCGGCCCGCCTCCACCTGCTGAAGGAACGTGACCGCGGTCATCGCCTTGGTGGTCGATCCGATGCGGAACAGCGTGTCGGGGCTGACGGGCACGCTGCCGCCGCGCTCCGTGGTGCCGAACCCGCGCGCCCACACGACCACGCCGTCCTGGGCGATGGTGATGCTGCCGCCCGGAGCGCCATACGCGGCGAGCTCCGCCTCCATCAGTGGGATCAACGCGTCGTACCGCGCATCGTACGACGGCTCGGTCTCGCTGTCCGTGTCGGTCGTCTCGGTCTCGGACTCGGTCGCGGGGCCCGTCTCGGTCGGCGCGGCGGTCTCGGCCGGCGCCGCCGTTTCGGTCTTGGACGCACACGCCCAGGCGAACAGCAGCCACATGGTGCCCTCCAGCCCCGCCTCCGTAAGGCCGGAGGAGGCCCGTGGCCCGGACCCGTAACGAAAAAAGGCCACCAGAGCGGAACCTCTGGTGGCCAGTTCTCTCGGCTCGGCGGAGCGCGAACGCGCCGACGACCCGATCGTGGTGACGTGTCGAACCCAAAGGAGGCACCTGAAAGGGCGAGGTCTCACCGCGCGCCTGAGCGCACGGTTCTCGC
>CAIUDO010000146.1 GCA_903897935.1 uncultured Pseudomonadota bacterium | reverse complement strand
GGGGGCGGCGCGGGCGCGGGGGGCGGCTCCGGGGCAGGTGGCGGCGGGGGCGGCGCCACCGGCTCCGGGGGGCGCGTCACCTCGGCCGGGGGCGCCTCGGGCGGCGCCGCCTCGACGGTCGGGTTCTCCGGGGGCAACGGCGGCAGCTCGCCGACGGCGAGCTCGCGCTGATTGAGCAGGCGGCCCGTGCGGTAGGTGCGCTCCTGGATCGCGGCGCCGTTCTCGTCGTAGAGCACCCACCGGCCGTTCCGGTCGCCATCGGTGTAGTTGCCGACGAGGCGCGTGCGCGGGCTCTCACCCCAGATCGTCCAGTCGCCGGACCGGCGACCGTTCACGAGCAGGCCCTCTTCGGCCTTCAGCCCGTTCGAGAAGTAGGCGGTCTGCGGGCCCTCGAGCACGCCGTTCACGTACGTCTCTTCCTTCGACAGGTCGCCGGTCGGGTGCCACGTCGACCACAAGCCGTCCTGGCGGCCATTGGCGTAGTTCCCGACGTACTCGCGCTTCCCGTTGGCGTACCAGCGGATCGTCGGGCCCTCCCGGACGATCTGCCCGTTGTAGGTCAGCTTCTGGCACCAGATCTCGATGCCTGTAGGCGGCGGCCAGCCGACCGGTGACGTGCCGTCGGGGCACGCGAAGTCGCTGGGGTAGCCCGGGCCCGGGTCGCTCCCGACCTCCTGCGGCGCCTTCGGCAGGCACCCTGCCCAAAGCACCGCGGCCGCGATGAGCACCTTCGGGGTGCGGGTCCAGATCGACATGCTTCAATCCCTCCGAGCGGACCGTACCGCCATCGGCGGTCGCCCGGGAGAGGATTCGTAAACTATCAAGCGGTTAGCTTGATAATGTCGACGAAGACCCGCCCTCGGCCGCCTCCACGACCCGGCGCAACGGGCCGGTCGCACGCTCGAGCCAGATGACGGTCTCGTTACGCGCCTCGAGCTCGTCGATCATCGAGCGGATGATCATGCGTCGCAGCACGGAAGCGGCGGGTGTGCTGCTCGCGACCGCGCGGTGCCAGCGGCTCTGCTTCATCACGAGCGCTCGAAGCGGCGTATCGGACAGCGCGGTGAGGCTGCGCGTCCGCCCGTCGATCTGCGACGTCACCCCAAGCGTGTCGCCGGCCCCGGACGGCTTGAGTCGATGCACGCGCAAGGTGGTGGGCTCGGCGGCGCCGCCGTCGGTGGGCAGCTCGAACATCCGGGTCACCTGGCCGGCCAACAGCAGGTACCAGCGGTCGCCTGGCTCGCCTTGCCGGAACAGCGCGTAGTGCGCGGGGAAAGACCAAGCCTCGAACCACGCTGCGACGGCGCCGAGCGCGTCGGACGAGACCCCCTCGAACTTGGGCAACAACGCCAACTCGGCGCCGATGTCGCACACGAGCGGCGTTGGACCGGGCTCAGTGCGGCCCCCGCGCACGAGGTCTCGCAGCCGCGGCCACCAACCCGTCTCGGCCTCGGGCGCCGGGAAGCGGAACGGCGTGCCCTGCGCCTGACGGATGATGGTCGCCTCGGCGCGCCGCGCGCGCGCCGCGAGCTGCTCGATCGCGAGGCGCTCGATGACCCACGCCACGCCGTTGTCCTGCTCGGCGAGCCGTTGGAAGGCCGTCGCCGACACCCGGACCAGGCGGCACGGGGCGCGCGCACGAACGGTCGCGGTCCGCGCGGGTCGGTAGCCGAACAGGGTGATCTCGCCGATGATCTCGCCCGGTCCCACCGGTGCGAGCAGCACCCCGTCGCGGAGCACCTCGAGCAGCCCTTCGATCACGCAGATGACGCTCGGATCTTCGGCGCCGACCCGCGCCACCTCTTGGCCCGCCTCGGCGTGCAGGGCGTCCAGCCACGGCGCCGCCGACTCCAGGTGCGCGGTGGACACACCCGGGAACAGCTGTTGGTACTCGAACAGGGTGACGGTCACGGTTCGCTCGCCTGCGTCATGCTAGCCGAGCGAGGCGGCGGTCGCGCGCGTTACGCCGCCGCGTCGTAGGGTGAGGGGGTCGGTGTGACAGCCTGGTTGGGCGCGTTGTGGGTCGGCGCCGCGGTCGCCGGGAGCGTACAAGACGACAACGAGGCGCGCGGGCTGCGCGCCGTCGAGCCGCGCCCGCCCGCCCCGAGCGGCGAGGTGATCGTCCGGGCCGGCGAGGTGTTGACGGCCACCGAAGCGACGTACGCCCCTGGGTTCGTGCACATCCGCGACGGACGGATCGTCGAGGTCGGCCCAGGGGACGGGCCCGACGTGCCGGGCGCGCGGGTGTGGTCGGTCCCGAACGGGGTCGTCACGCCGGGGCTCATCGACACCCACAGCCACCTCGGCGTGTACCCGTCGCCAGGGGCCGCCGCGCACGGCGACGGCAACGAGGCGACGGCCCCGTCGACCGCGGGCGTGTGGGCAGAGCACTCGGTCTGGCCGCAGGATCCTGGGTTTCAGCGCGCCGCCGAGGGTGGGGTCACCACGCTCCAGGTGCTGCCCGGCTCTGCCAACCTGATCGGGGGGCGCGGCGTCACGTTGCACGTCGCGCCGGGCGCTCGCGGGAGCCGCGTGATGCGCCTCGAAGGCGCCCCCGAGACGGTCAAGATGGCCTGCGGAGAGAACCCGAAGCGCGTCTACGGCGACAAGGGGGGTCCGTCTACGCGGATGGGCAACCTGCGCGGCCAACGCGAGGCGTTCCTCGCTGCCATCGCCTACCGGGCGAAGTGGGACGAGTACGAAGCGAAGCTCCCGTCGGGCGAACCTCGCAAAGGCAAGCAGGAGCCGGCCACGCCCCCGCCGCCCCCGGAGCGTGATCTCGACCAGGAGACCCTCGTCGGCGTGCTCGAAGGCCACATCCTGCCCCAAATTCACTGCTACCGCGCCGACGACATGCTCTCGATGCTGCAGCTCGCCGACGAGTTCGGCTTTCGTGTGCGGTCGTTCCACCACGCGGTCGAGAGCTACAAGATCAGGGACATCCTGGCCGAACGCGAGGTCTCGGTGTCGACGTGGGCCGACTGGTGGGGGTTCAAGCTCGAGGCGTTCGACGCCGTCGAGGAGAACCTCGCGATGCTCACCGCGGCCGGCGCCCGCGGCGTGTTGCACAGCGACTCGGCGATCGGCATCCAACGCCTGAACCAGGAGGCTGGCAAGGCGCTGGCCGCCGGGCGGCGGGCGGGCATCGACGTGGACGAGACCGACGCTTTGCGGTGGATCACCGCCAACCCTGCTTGGGCGCTCGGCGTCGACGCGATGGTCGGCACGCTCGAGCCCGGAAAGCGCGGCGACGTCGTGGTCTGGAGCGGCGACCCGCTCAGCGTGTACGCGCGGGCCGAGCTCGTGCTGGTCGATGGCGTCGTGGTGGTCGATCGGTCGGTCGACGCGCCGCCGTGGTCGGACTTCCAGGTAGGTCGGGAGGTGTCGCCATGATCGCGTGGTTGGCTTCGATCGCGCTCGCGGCGCCGTGCACCGCGATCGTCGGCGGGACGGTCTGGATCGACGGCGCGCCGATGCAAGGCGCCTCGGTCGTGCTGCAAGGCACGAAGGTGGTCGCGGCCGGGGTCGCGCCTGCCGGGCTCACCGGCGGGGCCGCGCCCGCGTGGCAAGGCGCTCCGTGCACGAAGTACGACGCCACCGGCAAGGTGGTCACTGCAGGCCTGATCGACGTCGCGACCCAGATCGGTGTCTCGGAGATCGGCCTCGAAGCGGCCACGGTCGACGCGAACCCGAGCGTCGAGGACCCGATCCGGGCAGCGTTGCGCGTAGTGGACGCCTACGACCCGCGCTCGGTGCAGGTCGCGGTCGCCCGGCGTGGGGGCGTCACGTCGGTGATCGTCGCGCCGGGCGGCGGGTTGGTGTCGGGCGTAGGCGCGTGGGTGCGGCTCGCCGGGGCGACGCAGGCAGAGGCGGTCGTCGACGCCGACGCGGTGATGGTCGCGTCGTTGGAGGTCGCTGGGAGCAAGGCGGAGGGGGCGCTCCGCCTCCGGGAGCTGTTCGCGGAGACGCGGTTCTACCAACAGAACACCAGCG
>CAIUDO010000145.1 GCA_903897935.1 uncultured Pseudomonadota bacterium | reverse complement strand
GCCGCGAGCTGCGGAACTCGCGGCGGACCGGGCCCCACTTCCGTCATTCCTCCCGGCGGTAACTTCCGTTCTTCCGACTTCGACGGAAGAACCTTCGTCTGCCTTGGTCGGTGCGGGGCTACGCTCGACGAACGGCGCTGGGCCTGCGGTGACCGTGACGACGCCGACCCGTCCGTCGGTGCCTGCCTCGATCACCGCGTCGTGGCCGTCCCGAAGCGCGAGCATCACGCCGAGCGCGCCTTCGAACGACACTCCGCGGCCGTGCTTCGCGACCCACGCGGGCTCGATCGCCTGGCCTTTTCGTTGTGGGCCGGCCTCCACCGTGCCGAACCGCGGCGACGACGGGTGTTCGCCCGCGCGCCTCAGCGCGAGCACCAGCGCGCCGTCGGTCAGCGGGCCCGGGGTGCACGACGCCGAGGCGGCGTGCGACGGGCCGTCGACCGCGCCTGCGAGCACCACGTCGGCCTCACCGGACGCCAGCAGGAGGCTCGCGACGGTGAGCGCGTCCGCGAACACGCGCTGTTCGCCGCACACCACGAACGACGGCCCGCGCAGGTCGAGCAGCGCGGACGTGCGGTTCGCGATCAGGTTCGGGAGCAGGCCCTGCACCCGCGCGGCGTCGGCGGCGGGGCGGATGGCGTCGCGTGCGTCGGGCGGCGCCGCGAGCCTGGTGACGTGGTCGGCGATCGCCATGTCGACGCTCATGCCGAGCACGACGGCCACGCGACCCTGCGCGCCCGCGGTTGCGAGCGCCTCCGAGCACGCCGCGAGGGCCGCGCGGTGCGCGGGCAACATCCGGGCGACGTCGGCGGGGGCCACCCGAAACGAAGGATCAACAGGGATCTCGCCGAACGCGCCGCCGGTCGCGCGCGCGGCCTCGGCGCGACCCACCGCGGGCCCGAGCACCGCGCCGACCCCGACGACGTCGAGCCGGCCGACCGTGAGGGTCGGCAGCGCGACGAGCGGATCGGGCCCGCTCGCGTCGTCGATCACGGCGTGCGCGTTGGTGCCGCCGAACCCGAACGCGCTGACCCCGGCGATCCGACGACCGGACCACGGCTCGGGCTCGGCGAGCACCCGCAGGCGCGCGCGATCGAGGCCTTCGGCCGGCTCTTCTACGTGCGGCGTCGCCGGCAGGATGCCGTCCCGGACCGCGCCGACCGCCCGCACGACGCCGACGAGGCCAGCGGCGGTGATCAGGTGCCCGACCAACCCCTTCGCTGCGCCCGCGACCGCGACGTCTCGCCGCAGGCCGGACCACGCCGCCAGCTCCGCTCTGTCGCCGGTCGGGGTGCCGGTGGCGTGGCACTCGAGGTAGCCGAGCGCGTTCGGGTCGAGCGCCGCCCGCGCCCACGCGTCGCGCAGGCACCGGGCCTGGCCACCGGCGTCCGGGGCGAGCAAACCTGCGGCTTTCCCGTCGTTGCCGAGCCCGACCCCGCGCAGCCGTGCGTGTAGGCGCCGCCCCTCCGCGCGCCGCTCCGGCATCAGCCAGACCGCCGCGCCCCCCTCACCGACGAGCAGGCCGTCCGCGCGCCGGTCGAGCGGCAAGCTGCGGCCCGACGGCGACAACGCGCGGAGCTGGCTGAACCCCAGATACAAAAACGCCGAGTCCGAGCGTTGAACGCCGACGGCGAGGCAGGAGTCGCACGCACCCGACGCGATGAGGTCGCGGGCGAGCCGGACCGCGTACAGCCCAGACGCGCACGCGGCGTCGACGGTGAGCACCGGCCCGCCGAGCCCGAGCGCCGCGGCGGCGAGCGTCGCTGGCAGGCCCGACTGGTGACGATCGAGCGGCGATCCGTCGCGCCACGCCCGTTGCACCCGCGCGCCGAACCGGGTCGCGGTCGCGCGCACGGCGCCGGTGGTCGGCAGGCCGAGCGACGCGACGACGAGCCCGACGCGGCCGCGATCGTCGTCGCTACCCAACGCCTCGGCGGCGACGCGCACGATGAGGCGGGTGAGGGGATCGAGCGCGCCGATCGGGGGATCGGTGGGCGCCAGCCGCGCGTCGACGTCGAACGGGTCGAGGAACGCGCCGCGCGTGGTCGTGACGGTGTCGGGCTCACCGGGGCGGGTCGCGATCGCGGCCGCTAGCCCGTCGGGCCACCGCCCGTCCGGGACCGGACGCAGCGACGGGGCCGCGCGGCGGCTGCCGGCGATCCACGCCTCGGCGGTCGGGTACCCGGGCAGCAGCGCCCCGAGGCCGACGATCGCGAGCGGATCCTCCCCGTGGCGAACGCTCACGCTCAGGCGTCCCCGACCGAGGCCGACGGCGACGCCACGCGCGACGGCTCGAGCCGGGTGGCGTACCGGGCGTCACGCAGCGCCGCGACGACGTCTCCGGCGTCGTTGGTGAACACGACGTCGAACTGGCCGGCGGTGCGCGTGGTCGGCCGCATCTTGAGCGCGCACCGGACCGTGCCGGCGAACGGGCGGTAGACGAAGAAGCTGCCGAGGGAGGTG
>CAIUDO010000144.1 GCA_903897935.1 uncultured Pseudomonadota bacterium | reverse complement strand
GCACCGCGCGCGCCAAAGGGGTGTCAGGAGCTCGCGTATTGTTCGTGCACGCGCTGCGGGTCGCGCTCATCCCGGTGCTGACGTGGTTGGGGCTGTCGATCCCGATGTTGTTCTCGGGGTCGGTGCTCGTCGAGTACACGTTCGGGTGGCCGGGCATGGGCTTGCTGCTGTTGCAGTCCGCGCTGAGTGACGACCTGCCGATGCTCGTCGCGTGCTTCTTCTTCTTCTCGCTGCTGGTGGTCGTCGGGAACGCGGTCGCGGACGCGCTCGTCGCGCTCGCCGATCCTCGGATCCGGGCGGCGACGTGAGCGGGCGGCGGGCGTGGCGCCGGCTGTGCCTGGCGTGCTTCGGGCTCGCGCTCGTCGTCGTCGCCGTGATGTCCGGGGGCGGCGGGGTCACGCGCCTGGCGGCGCACCCGATCGAAGCGTTGGTGGTGGTCGGGGCGGTCGTCGGGTTCGTGGTCGGCGTCCGGCGCGAGCTCCAGGCGTCGACGGGCCGCGTGACGCCGCTGAGCCGGGCGATCGACCGCTTTGCACAACACGACGCCGCCGTCGCCTCGTTGCTGATCGTCGCGGCGGTGGCGCTGGCGACCTTCTGCGCGCCGATCCTCGCGCCGTACGACCCGCAAGCCCGCGTCGCGACGACGTCGGGGCCGCCGTCGTGGGCGCACCTGCTCGGCACCGACGACATCGGTCGCGACGTGCTCAGCAGGCTGCTGTACGGCGGTCGGCTGTCGTTCTTGATCGGGGCGCTGGCGGTCGTGCTCGCGACGAGCGTGGGCACGTTCGTCGGCACGCTCGCCGGCCTGGTGGGCGGGTGGCCGGACCGCGTCGCGATGTGGCTGGTCGACGTCTTGTTGGCGTTGCCACGCCTCGTCTTGCTGCTGGCGCTGGTGGGGGCGACGGACGCGTACGGGGCGGCGGCGGTCGGCCTCATGATCGTCGTGTTGGCGTCGACGGGCTGGATGGGCGTCGCGCGGGTGGTGCGCAACCAGGTGCGATCGCTGCGTGAGCGCGACTTCGTGCAGGCCGCGTTCGTGCTCGGGGCGTCCCAGTGGCGGGTCGCGTGGCGGCACATCGTCCCCAACAGCGCCGGGACGGTCCTCGTGTTCGCTTCGGCGGCGATGGGCAGCACGCTGCTCGCCGAGGCGGGGTTGTCGTTCCTCGGGCTCGGGGTGCCGCCGCCCGAGCCCACATGGGGCACGATGGTGGTCGACGGCCAAGGATCGTCGGTGTTCCGCGCGAACCCCATGGCGATCCTCGCGCCCGGGCTGTTGGTCGGGGTCGTGGTGACGGCGTTCAACCTGATCGGAGACGGCCTCCGCGACGCGTTCGATCCGAGGAGCGGCGGCTGACCACGACCGGCCTCGGACCCGACCGGCGGTCGGCGCGTTACGAGCCGCCGCACCGTGAGCGCGCGCCCGGCTCTGCGCGCGCCCGCCTGGAGCTGTCCCATGGGCACCGAGCCCCCGCCCCCGCCATCGAGAAGCACCTCTCGTATCCCAGGCTTCTACCGCCGTCCTCCCGACCAGCGGCTCACGGCGCTCAAGGACTGCGACGCCATCGGGGCCGACGAGCTGGAGGTGTACGCGAGCACCGGCTTGTCGCTCGAGCACGCCAACATCATGGTCGAGAACGTCATCGCCACGTTCGCGCTGCCGAACGCCGTCGCGGTGAACTTCCGGATCAACGGCGTGGACCGCCTGGTGCCGATGGTCGTCGAAGAGCCGTCGGTGGTCGCCGCGGTGTCGAACATGGCGCGGCTCGCCCGCGAAGCGGGTGGTTTCACCGCTGAGGCCGACGCGAGCGTGATGATCGGGCAGGTACAGGTCATCGATCTGCCCGATCCCGACGCCGCCGAGGCCCGCCTGCGCGCGGCGATCCCCGAGCTGATGGCGCTCGGGGCCGGGGTGCACCCGCGGCTGGAAGAGCGCGGCGGCGGTCTGCGCGGGATCGAGGTGCGCCGCTGCGTGTACGAAGAGCCTGGGGTCCCGCGGGAGATCATGCTGGTGGTGCACCTGCTGCTCGACTGCGTCGACGCGATGGGCGCCAACATGGTGAACACGATGGCCGAGCGGCTCGCGCCGACGATCGAGCGGATCTCGGGGGGCACCGTCGGGCTGCGGATCCTGTCGAACCTCGCGGATCGTCGCCTCGCGCGCGCG
>CAIUDO010000143.1 GCA_903897935.1 uncultured Pseudomonadota bacterium | reverse complement strand
CGTCGAGGGCGTCGGACTTGCGGTACCCCAGCGCTTCGAACGACCCCGCCCACAGCACGATGCGCCACACGAGGCCGTAGCCTTCGCGGCCCACCTCGAGGTTCGGCACCGCGCGCGCGAGCACCGGCCGGTCGCGCTCCAGGACCCGCTGCGGGTGCACCTCGACACGCACCCGGACCGCGAGCTGGGCCGCCCGCACCCGGGTCAGGCGGCCTGGGGGGGGCAGCTTGGCCGCGGCGCGGATCTGTCCGGTCTCGACGTCTTCGAGCAAGCGCACGACGAACTCGGCGCCGTGGCCGCGCTGATACCGGTGCATGGTGCGCGGGAGCACTTCGTCCAGGTAGAAGCGGAGCATGCGGTCGGCGGCGGCCCACAGCGCGGGCGCGATCTCGGGCGCCGCGGACGCTGGGGTCGACGTGTCGACGGGGCGGCGCCGCCCGCTGTCCCACGCGGAGCGCTTCGCGGGGTCCGACAGCACGGCCCACGCGGCTTGCAGCTCCTTGAACCGCGCCTCGGCCTTCGGGTCACCGTGGTTTCGGTCCGGATGGTGCGCGCGTGCCAACGCGCGCCACGCGGCCTTGATCTCGGCCGGCGTAGCGGTGCGAGGGACCCCGAGGACTTGGTACGGATCCAACAGACGCTCCGCACCAGCATGCTAACCGAACGGCGGGCGCTCGCGCGCCCCGTGCGTCAGGGGCCCATCTCCAGGGTGAGCGTCCATGGGTGTACACCCGGAGCCCCCACCCACGCCGCACCGAAGCTCACGTATTGTTGGCCTTCGAGCACCGGAATACCGACCGCGAGCTCGGGGCAGCCGTAGTACGACTCCACGATCGGGACCGCGGTGTCGATGGAGCCGGTCCATTGGAACAGGATGTAGTCGAGGTCGGTGCCACAGTCGGCCCACTCGAAGATGGTGTTCAACGTGCCGTCTTCGGGGATGGTGAACAGGACGCCGTCGGTGTCGTCTTCCCAGTACCCGAGCTCCAGCAGGAGCTCGCCGGTGACGATGTCGGTGAGGCCGACGCCGCTCAACGAGCCCATGTCCCACGGCTCGACGTCCGTATTGGGTTCAACCTCGACGAGCTCCTGGCCGATGACGGCCTCGGCGACCGTGTCGACGACCAGCGGCGCGGGGGTGACGCATTGGTACTCGTACGGCGGCAGGTCTTCGGAGGGGCCGCAGTCGGAGAAGCCCGTGGTGAGATCGATCTCCGCGGGGGTGCCCGAGTAGAACGTGCCGCCGAGCAGGCCGGCGTTCAGGTTCGCCCAATCACCGACGTAGAGGAACACCTTCGTGAGGGCCTCGTCGACGATGTAGGTGGGGAGCGCCTCGGTGTCGGTGTCGGTGTCCGAGTCGGTGTCGGTGTCGGTGTCGGTGTCCGAGTCGGCGTCGGTGTCGGCGTCGGTGTCGGTGTCGGTGTCCGAGTCGGTGTCGGTATCGGTGTCGGTGTCGGCCGGCTCGGTCTCGCCCGGATCGCTCGTGTCACCGGTGTCGGCGGGGCCCGTCGCGGTGTCTTCCGGCCCGGTGTCGCTCGTCGTGTCGCTGTCCGTCGGCTTCGTGCCGGGCGCGGGCGTGCGCGTGAGGGCCGGGTCGCGTTCATCGATCGACACGGACCGGATCAGGAACACCTGGTAGTTCGCCTCGTACTTCCAGCCGGGGCGCTGGATGAAGGGCGACAACGAGCTGCCGCCGACGGGCGGGCCGAGCGCGGTCACGTCGGAGCCGCCGTCCGCGCCGGGTGGGTAGGCGCCGACCAGGAGGCCGGCGTCGTTCGGGTGACCCGACGGGATCACGATCTCGTAGGGCACGCTCCCGGTCCCGCGTTTGCCCGTGATCCAGATCTGGTAGGTGCTGCCCTTCGTGAGGCTCAGCGTGGCCAAGGCGCCGTAGGTCGCGTCGACGTCGAGCACCGCGGCCGCCGCCGACACGTCGAAGACCTGCACCTTGATGGTGCGATCGGGCGGCGTGGGCGGGTTCTCCGGGTCGTCGACCACGGGCGCCCCACCGTCGAACAGGATCTGGAACGCGCCGGTCGCGTCGGTGGGGGCGGTGAACGCGTAGACGTCGACGTCGCCGCCGGCTCCGAGGCTCTGCACCTCACCGGTCACCACGGTGAATCCGTACGGCATGACCGTCACGGGCTCCGGGGTGGTGCCGTTGGTCTCGTCCGAGGCTTCGGAGGCGGCGAACGGCCCGACGGTGACGAAGCCGCGGATGACCTGGTGGTTGATGCCTTGCTCGGGCTCGAGGCACGAGGCGACGAAGGCGAGGGCGAACAACAAGCTGGTGCGCTTCATGATCAGAACTCCGCGCGCGCGACGAACTGGAAGTAACGGGGCGACTGGCGATCGAGCGGGTCGCCGAAGGTCTGCTCGTCGCCGACGGCCTCGTCGTCGAACACCTGGTTGACCGACGTGACGGCGCGGTCGTTGAACACGTTGAAGATGTCGACGCCGACCATCCACGACGCGCGGCCGATGTCCCAGGTGAGGCCGGACCGCAGGTCGAGCTGGCTCACGGCGGGGAGCCGGTAGCTGCCGTCGTTGACGTCGTTGTAGTTCGAGTAGGCACCGTAGTAGTCGTTCCAGACGAGCTGCCGGTAGGGGTAACCGGAGCGCAGGTTGAAGTTCCAACCCAGCACGTACCCGCCGTCCAGCTTGCCGATCCCGTACGCCTCTGGGTTCGTGTAGGTTCCGGACAGCTTCAGGTTGTGCGGCACGTCGTACGCCAACAAGCCGGCCTCGTACTGGCGCTGCTCGGCGATGTCCATCGTGGCGGTGGCCTGGTCGGCGCTGTTGGTGCCGACCGACTTGCTGTACGTGTAGGATCCGAGCACCGTCCAGTTGTCGGAGAACCGCTTCTGCAAGCTGAACTCCATGCTGGCGTACCGGGTGAACAGCTCATCGGACGTACGCAGCCGGTAGACGGCCTCGTTGACGCCGTTGCGGAACCCGATGACGTTCGAGCCCTCGCGGTCCCAGATCAGGTTCACCTCGTCGTCTTCCCAGAACCGGCGGGCCTCCTCGTAGATGAACGTGGCGTCGAACGCCAGGTCTTCGCCGATCACCCGCGAGTAGCCGAGGTTGAGCTCGTCGGAGAACGGGTTGCGGAGGTCGGAGTGCTGCAGGAACTGGCCCGCGACGCTCCACGCGGGCTCGTCTTCCCAATCACCGGCCTCCGCGTCCCAGTTGTACCCGCTCAAGCCTTGCGACTGCTTCTGCAGCAGGTCGGACAGCACGAGGTAGCCGGTGTCGTAGAAACGACCGTAGAACGCGTGCACCGAGGACTTGTTGTCCTTCGTGAGGGCGTACGCGGCGCCGAACCGCGGCGCGAGGGTCATGTTCGAGTAGATGACGTCGCCGAGGTCATCACGCAGGATCGGCTTGTCGAGCCGGATGCCGGGGCGGAAGGTCAGCCGCGGGGTGGGCTTGTAGACGTCTTGTACGTACGCCGAGAAGATGAAGCCCTTGAGCGTCCGGTCGAGGTTGTTGTCGTACCGCACCTGCAGCACGGGCTCGTACGTCGAGAAGTCGAGCGGATCGCCGGTGTCCGTCCAGTACTCGTAGCCCTCCTCGAGGCCCGGGTAGACGTAGAAGCTCTTCAGGAGCTCACCTTGCAACCCGATCTTCATCTCGTGCTCGCCGAGCAGGTCGAAGTAGGCGGTGAGCGCGGTGGTGGCGCTGATCCGGTTGCGGATGTTGTAGCTCGCGTACGGGTGCGTGCCGTACGAGAAGTCGTCGGCGTCCCACGCGTACCAGGAGTCGCCGAGGCCGTCGCCGTTGAGGTCCTCGTCGAGGTCGGTGAGGCACTCGCCGTATTCGCCGAGGTTGTCGCAGCCCTCCCACGTCGCCGGGAAGAAGTTGAGGACCGACTTCTGGTAGTAGAGCTGCGTCTCGAGCAGCAGGTTCGACCCCGGCGTGAAGGTGTGGCCGAGGGATCCGAGCCACCCGCCTTGGTTCTGGATCGCCTCGCCCGACGGCATCGTGTAGGGATCCTGGAAGACGTTCTTGATCCAGGTCGGGTCAGCTTGCATGTGCAGCCAGACCCGGTGCTCGGGCGTGGGCTGCGCCGTCACCTTTCCGAACGCGTAGATCGACCGCCAGTTGCGAGGCTCGAGCGGGTAGAGGTCCGGGTCGCGGCCGACCGACTCCGGATCGTACGACGCGGTGGTGATGTAGCGGTCGCCCTGAAACGAACCGAAGAACCAGACCTTATCCTTGATGATCGGGCCGCCCAGGTTGAACACGAGCTGCTGCGACGCGTAGTCGCCGAAGTCGTCGCCATCGAGCTCCTTGGCGACGATCATGTTCTCGTCGGAGTGGAGCAAGAACGCGTACGCCTCGAACTCGTTGCTGCCCGACTTCGTGAGGATGTTCACGGCGCCGCCGAGGCTTCGGCCGTACTCGGCGTCCATGCCGCCGGTGATGACCTCGATCGCCTCGATGGCGTCGTAGTTCATGTTCATCGAGAACGTGTTCGTCAGCGGGTCGGTCGTGTTGACGCCGTTGATGTAGTACTGGTTCCCGGTGTCGAAGCTGCCGTGCATGTTCGGGTTGCCGCCGCCGACCACGCCCGGCGCGACGGTGACGGCGCTCTGGTAGTCGCGGCCGGCGTTCGGCAGGTCCTTGAGGTAGCGCGCGTCGAGCACGACGCCGGTCTGCGTGCGCTCGACGTCGATCGCGGGCGCGGTGCCGAACACCTCGATGATCTCGCCCGACTCCTTAGAGCGCAGCGGGACGTCAAGCTGGACGGACGCGCCGAGGTCGATGCGGATCTCGCCCGACGTCCAGCTCGCGAAGCCGGGGTGCGTGACGGTGACGACGTAGTCGCCCGGCGGCAGCGCGGTGAACCGGTACCGACCGTCGGCGTCGGTCAGCGTGTTGCGCGCGCCCAGCAGGGCGTCGGACTCGAGCAGGACCTCGGCGCTCGGGACCGGCAAGCCGTCGGTGTCGGCGACGACGCCCTTCAAGGTGGCGTTGAGGTCGGCGGCCCACGATGGGCTCGCGAGGGTCAGGAGCACGAGAGCTGCGGAAGAAGCTTTGATGCGCTGCATCGCGACGGGTTCCTGCTTGTCACACGAAGTGACTAATTGGTGACGTCTGGTGACGGGGTCGAATAATCCTGACGCCCAATTGGCGCCAGCGGCGCCCTTTGGGGCAGCGGGATAGGAGCGCGGCCCTGGTTCGGAGGTCGCGTGAAGCTCAACGGGCGTGTGCTGCACCTGGTCGACGACGCTGAGCGCGTCCGCAAGCAGCTCGATGGCGAGGCGGTCGAGGTCGACGGGCTGCCCTACGTGTACGGCGTCAACACCGACGCGATGATCTCGGGCCGCGCGTGTACCTATGGATATACGCCGGAGATCCTGGGTCCCTACTTTCTGGAGACGTTCCTCGAGGTGGTCCGGGTGGACCACGTGCGCGCTGGTGGGTTCGAGGTCATCGTCGGCGGAGACGCGTACGGCTCCGGCTCGTCGCGCGAGGTCGCGGTCGTCGCGCACCAGGGCGCCGGCATCAAGCTCGTCGTCGCCGACAGCTTCCAGCGGATCTTCCAGGAGAACATGGTGTACGGCGGCATGCCGTTCACCACCGACCGCGGCGTGCTGGTGCGGCTCGAAGCAGGCGAAGACGTCGATCTGGCCGCGCTCGCGCACGCGTTGCCCCCGTTCTTCCGCGAGGTCGCCGCGAGCGGCGGCTTGTTGGCGTATGGCGAGCGCTTGTTGGCGGGCGGCGTCACCCCCACGTGGGACACCGCCCCAGCAGCGCGCCCGATGAACGTCGTCGAGAAGCTCATCGCGGCGAAGGTGTGGCGCCAAGACGGCGGCGTCGGCGTCGCGAGCGTCGGACCAGGCGACCAGGTGCTGGCGCGGTGCGCGTTCCGGGGGGTGCACGAGTACACCGCTGGCATGGTCATCGCGCTCTACCAGCACGCGTTCGGCGACGCGCCGATGCACGACCCGCACATGGTCGCGGCGTTCGAGGACCACTTCGTGCTGCTCGCCCACGACGCGGTGCCGTCCGCGGTGCGGGAGTCCCGGCTCGCCCCCGCCATGCAGCTCACCGTCGAGATGGTCGAGGCGTGCGCGCGCTACGGCGTGCGCTTGCACGGGCCGGGGCGCGACCTGCCGGCCGGCGTGTGCCACCGGATCGTCGTCGAAGACTACGCGCTGCCCGGCGACATCGTCATCCTGACCGACTCCCACACGCCGACCGCTGGTGTGCTCAACGCGTTCGCGTTCGGCGTCGGCTCGACGGCGATGGCGTTCGCGCTGCGCACCGGGCTCATCCCGGTGACGGTCCCGAAGGTGGTGCGGGTCGAGGTGCACGGGTCCGCGCGCGGGGTGATCTCGCCGAAGGACTTGATCCTCCACCTGATCGGCGATCCGTACTTCCGCGAAGAGCACTGGCGAGAGACGCCGACGGACACCTGTGTGATCGAGTTCGGCGGTCCCGGCCTCGCGCAGTGGAACGTCGACGAGCTGTCGGTCCTCACGAACATGACGGTCGAAGGCGGCCTCATGACCGGCGTGGTCGAGCCGTGCGCGCCGATCGTCGACTTCTTGCAGGAGCGGCGCGGCGTCGACTGTACCGACCTGCTCGTACACCCCGACGCCTGCGCCACCTACCACAAGGTGCTGCGCGTCGACCTCGACGACGTCCCGCTGACCGTCGCGACCCCCGGCGACAGCCGCAACCGGGCCGCGCTGGCCAACAACCTCGAGGTCCCGATCCACAACGTCGTGATCGCGTCGTGCACCGGCGGGTCGCTCGCCGATCTGCGCGCCGCCGCCGACGTGCTGCGGGGGCACCGGCCGGCGCCTGGCGTTCGGGTCACCGTCACGCCGTCGTCGACCGACGTCGAGATGGCCGCCGAAGAAGAGGGGATCTTGGACTTGTTCCGCAACTTCGGCGCGGTGGTCACTCCGCCGGGCTGTGGGTCGTGCATCGGCAACGGGCCGGGCATCCCCGCCGCCGGCGAGACGACGGCGTCGACGACGAACCGGAACTTCGCGCGTCGGATGGGCGCTCCGGGCCCGGTCTACTTGGTCTCTCCGGCGGTCGCGGCCGCCAGCGCGGTGACCGGCCGCCTGACGGATCCTCGCTCGTTGAGCTGACCTCGACGTCGGGATCGTCACGTCGTCAGGTCGGGCCCTGCGATAAGGCGAGGCGTGGCGTCGCGTGGCGTCACGCGCTGGAGCGCCTCATGTCGTCTGGTGGCTCGAATGTGGCCTACCCCCTCGCCGAGCGTTCGAGGGCGCGGCCATGAGGCCCGTCACGCGGTTTCAGGTTCTTGACCGCCGTCAGGTGATCGGTGGGCTCACCGCGGCGGCCGGGGTCGCGGCGTGCGACGGCGCGGAGGACGCGCCGCTCGTGCCGTCGTCGGTCGACCCGATCGCGCCGATCACCTCGAACGAAGACTTCTACGTCACGAGCTGCTGTGGCACCCCCGCAGTCGACGGGGCCGCGTGGTCGCTCACGGTCCGCACCGCCACCGCGACGCTCGCCTCGATCGACCTCGCCGGGCTGATGGCGCTGGAGGGGCGCGAGCGTGAGCACACACTCGAGTGTATTGGGGCGAACCCGTACAATCAGGCGATCTCCAACGCGGTGTGGACGGGGCTCCCGCTCACCGAGGTGTTCGCCGCGCTTGGCGTCGAGGTCCCGGCGACCACGATCGAGCTCGTGATGTACTGCGCCGACGGCTACTCGACGTCGTTGCCGATCGGCGACCTCGACGAGCCGATCTGGCTGGTGTGGCTGATGAACGGCGAGCCGTTGCCGCCCGACCACGGGTTCCCGGCGCGTATGCTGGTGCCCGGTCGGTACGGCATGAAGAACCCGAAGTGGATCCTCGATCTCGAGCTCACCGACCTGCACCACACCGGGTTCTGGGAGCAGTACGGCTGGTCGTACGAGGCGGTGTACCAGCCGAACACGCTCGTGCGGCACCCCGACCGGACGGTGTCGGTGGTCGCGGGGCCGGTGGTGGTGCAAGGGACGGCGTTCGCTGGGCGCGACGCGGTGGTGCGGGTCGAGGTGTCGGTCGACGGCGGTCCGTGGGTGGAGGCGGCCCTCGACTACGCGCCCGGCCCCGACGTGTGGGCGCTGTGGCGCTTCGATTGGCTCGCTGAGCTCGGCACGCACGTGCTGCAGGCCCGCTGCGTGACGGCGTCGGGGGCGCAGAGCGGGCTCGACCCCGAAGGTACCGACCCGATGTCGGGCTACGACGGCAGCATGGAGGTCGAGGTCCAGGTCGTGTAACGCCAGCGCCGCCCGGCGCTCGCCGTGAGCATATGGTCCTTACCTCCGCTTCGTTGGGCCCCGCGGCCCTGGGTTCGGCGGCGGGCGGCGGAGGCGGACCGCGGTGGGCGCCTTGCTGCCGTCCTTGAGCTGGGCGAGCAGCGGCGCGTCGCGCGGGGTGACCAGGTTGATGACGAGCCCTGGCGCGCCCGCGCGCGCGGTCCGCCCGACGCGGTGCAGGTACGCGTCGCGCTCGTGCGGCAGGTGCACGTTGATCACCCGCGCCACGTGCGGGATGTCGAGCCCGCGGGCGCCCGAGTCGGTGGCCACGAGCAGGCCCACCTGCCCGTCCCGGAACGCTCGCAGGTTGTCCCGACGCTCCTTCGGGTCCATGTCGCCGCGGTGGGCCACGCATACGAACCCTTCCTTCGCCAACCAGCCGGCCACCGCGTCGCACTGGGCGCGCGTGTTCGCGAAGAGGATCGTGCCGCCGGTGACGGGCTCGGCGAGGATCGGCCGCAGCGCGGCGGGGCGGTCGCCGTCGGGCACGTCGACGTGGCGGGTGGTCAGCGCGCCGACCACCTTGTGGCTGCCCGCCGTCTCGATGAGCTCCGCTTCCGAGAACGTGCTCGTGACCAGCGCTTTGACGTCGGCGGACATCGTCGCCGAGAACAACGCGAGCTGACGGCGCTCGGGCACCGCGGCGAGCACCGCCGCGATCGCGTCGAGGAAGCCGAGGTCGAGCAGCTGATCGGCCTCGTCGAGCACCACGAACCGGATGGCGTCGAGGCCGATCGCCTGACGCTCGATGAGGCGGTTGAGGCGACCCGGCGTCGCGACCAGCACCTCGAACTGGCCCGACACGTTGTCCTGGTTCTGCTTCATCTTCTGCCCGCCGAGCACCGAGCGCACCCGCAGACGGGTGGTGTGGGTGAACCCCTTGAACACCCGGGCGACCTGCTCGCCGAGCTCTCGGGTGGGCACGACCACCAGCGCGCGCGGCTCGCTCTCGACCTCGACGCGGTTGCCGGCGTCTTCCAGGCGCTTGAGCCGCTCGAGGATCGGCAGCACGTAGGTGAGGGTCTTGCCGCTGCCGGTCTCGGCGATGCCGACCACCGAGCGGCCGCCGAGCAGCGCGGGGAGGGCGCGGGCCTGAATCTCGGTCAAGGTGACCAGGCGGGCCTCGGCGAGGGAGGCCTGTAACGACGGCAGCAGGCCGAGGTCGGTGAACGTGGTGGGCATCGGCGCTCCGGTCGGGCCGGCCCGATATCGCGGCCCGGGACGCTCGGTGCCCACGCGCCCAGGATGGTCAGGCGCCTGCGAACAGGCTCGACGCCTTCTCCGCGCCCTGCCGCATGTTGTAGACGTCTTCGCCGTCGAGGTCGGAGGTGGCGTCGGTCGCCGCCTGCATGCCGTCGTCGATGTGCTCGTGCTGGGACGCCGTGAGGTCGCCAGCGACGCCGGACAAGTGGGGGATGACCGACATCAGGTGGCTGCCATCGAGCAGCTCGCGCACGAAGTCGCCGCAGTTGTTGCCGAGGGCGTCGTACTTGCCCGGGTTCGTCTTCGCGGCGTTGGCCTGCAACGTCTCCTTGAGCTCGTCGGAGGTCATCGCCTGGCTGACCTCGTCGGTCTGGCGGACGGTCTTGATGACGGCGGACGGGGCCTCGGCGGCGCGCGGCTCAGGGATCTGCACCGCGATCGGGCCGCCCGCGGCAGGCGCGGAGAACCCCGCCGACCAGCCGTCGTCGCTGCGCACGTAGACGTGCTTGATGAACATCGGCGCGCTCCCCAGTGCGGCGGCGGCTTGGTCGACCGCCCAATCGGGCACCGCGCTGATGTCGACCAGGACCACCTCGATGCCGGTGTCTTCGCCGCAGGTGTCGAGCAGGGTCGACTCGTCTTCGACGCCGGGCAACATGCCAGCCGCGGCGGCGTTCCCGTAGGTGGCCTCGGTCTCTTCGCTCTCGACGGTCTGGGTGGCGGTGGTGGTCTGCTGCTGGGTCTTACGGTCGTACGAAGCCATGGGAACCTCCGCGGCGGGCTCCCTGCAGCCGCCGGGCCGAGCCCACGCGACGGTGATAAGGTTGTTTTGGCGCGCGAACCGACGGACGTCCGTCGGTGGCTCGGTCAGGTGCGTAACGAACCGGCAGGAGGATGGATGCGGCGAGTCACAGGCATTGGCGGGGTGTTCTTCAGCGCGAAGGACCCCGTCGCGTTGCGTGCGTGGTACCAACGGCACCTTGGCGTGGACGTGACGCCGTGGGGCGGCGCGGCGTTCCCGTGGGTCGGCGCCGACGGGCAGCCGGTGGCCGGCGTGACGATCTGGTCGGTCGGGCCGAGCGGGCAGTTCGCGCCGAGCGCCGCCACGTTCATGATCAACTACCGGGTCGACGACCTCGCGGCCCTGCTCCAGGCGCTGCGCGACGAAGGCTGCGACGTGCTCGAGAAGTCGGAAGACTCCGAGTACGGCAAGTTCGGGTGGGTCATCGACCCCGAAGGCAACAAGGTCGAGCTCTGGCAGCCGCCAGCAGGGCAGTGACATGGCCCCGCCCGAGTTCCTCAACCCGGGTCCGTTCGTCGTGTCGGATCCGTGCGCCGCGTGCGCCGGCGTCGGTCGGGGCGTGGGCGCGCCGTGCGCCGATTGCCTCGGCACGGGCGTCGGCCGGTTCTTCCACGGTACGAAGGCCGCTCTCGCGCCGGGCGACCTGATTTCGCCCGGTCACGCCGCCAACTACGGGGATCGTGGCCGCGCGGCGCCGTTCGTGTACCTGACCGGCACGTTCGACGCCGCGGCGTGGGGCGCCGAGCTGGCCGTCGGCGACGCGGGCGGGCGAATCTACGTCGTGGCGCCGACTGGCGCGATCGAAGACGACCCGAACCTGACGGACCAGCGCTTCCCCGGCAACCCCACCCGGTCGTTCCGGTCGCGCGCGCCGTTGCGGGTCGTCGACGAGATCGTGGCTTGGGAAGGGCACCCTCCGGAGGTGGTCGCGGCGATGCGCGACGGTCTGCGGCGCCTCGCCGAGCAGGGTGTCGTGCCCATCGACTGACGCGCGGTTCGCTGCGCGTCGCCGCCGGCGGTCGCAGCTGATCTATGATTTGCAGCGCCGGAACACGAGTCGCTCGATTCCGGTGTCCAGGGACCAGCCGCGGACGTGGCATGCCCCTTGCTGAACGCTCCGATGTCGGAGGTGTCCATGGTCCGCTCCTCGTTGGTGCTGGTGGTCTTCGCGGTCGCGTGCTCCCGAGCCCCCAAGCCGGACGGGGCGCCGCTCGACCCGCTCGCCGTCTCGATGCAGCCCCCGGAGGATCCGCCTCCGTTCGAAGAGGCCGCGCCCGAAGGCGGCGATGAGGCCGCCGCCGACGAGGTCGTGGACGACACGGGCGATCACGGGCCCGGCCCCACGCTCGACGTCGCGCTCGAGTGGTGCGATGGCGCCGGTTGCCCGGTCGTGCTCACCTTCGACCGCGACGTGGTCGCGACCCTCGACGCGGCGCTGCCCGAAGTGACGCTCGACCCGCCCCAAGCCGGCACCTGGGCGTGGTCGGCGGTCGACACGCTGACCTTCACGCCGGGCGATGGCGCGTTGCTGTGGGGCCACCAGGTGCAGGTCACGCTCGGGCGCGTGGCGCCGCTCGGCGACGGAGAAGCGGCGTTGGACGGTTGGTCCGAGACGCTCTACGTGCCGCAGTACGTCGTCGCGGGCAAGGTCGCGTCCTGGCCGATCGAGCCGGGCAAGCCGCGCTTCATGGGGTTCGTCAACGCGTTCTCGATGCAGGTCGGGGCCGAGCCGCTGCTGCTGCTGTACGACCAGCCGGTCCTGTTGGACGCCGTCAAGGCGGAGCTCCGCCTCGAGACCCCCGACGGCAAGCCGCTCGGCAACAAGGTGTTCCGCCCGAAGGACGTCTCGTACGTGCTGCGCGAGGACGTCGACCCGCTGCAGCTCGTCGCGGTGCGGCCCGCGGAGCGCCTCACCGACGGCGCGTCGTTCCGGATCTTCCCGCCGGACGAGCCGGGCCACGACAGCGGGGCCTCCGACTACCTCCTGACCGTCGACACCACGTTCACGTTCGAGGGCTTCGAGGCGGAGCGCGGCGAGCTCGGCACCGCCGAGGATCCGCTCGGGTTGTCGACCCGCCTGCAGCTCACGTTCTCGAACGCGGTCCAGCTCGACGAGCTCTCCGACCGGCTCGTGGTGGAGCCGACCGCGCCCGGCGTGCGGGTGTCGGGGTGGGGCAGCTCGGTGTGGCTGCAGCTCGACCTCGATCCCGGCGTCGCGTACACGGTCCGTGCGCCCGATCTGCGCGACGTGCTCGGCAACAAGCTCGCGGCGCCGCTCGTCATGCAGCTGCGCAGCGAGGACTTGCCGCCGGAGCTCACGCTGCCCGCCGAGCCGACGGTGACCGAGTCGGGGCGCGCGCGCGTCGTCGGGCGCGGCCGGAACGTCGGTCCGCTCACCCTCACCGCCGCTCCGTTCGCCGATCCGGCGGCGTTCGCGCGCGCGGTGGCCTCGGACGCGGGCACGTGCGCCGAGCGGGGCGCCGGGCCGGCCACCCAGACCCGACCCGCAGCGGCGTTCACCCTGAACCAGCTGCTCGACGAGCGCACGTTCTCCCTCGATCCGCGCCCAGGCTTGTACTGCCTCGAGCTGTCGGCGACCGGCCTGGGCAGCGAGGCGTCCGGGGTGATGCGGAGCGTCGCGCTGCTTCAAAGCACCGATCTCGGGGTCACCGCCAAGGTCTCGGAGGGCGCGGTGGTCGCGTGGGTCACCCGGATCGGCGCCTTGGCGCCGGTCGCGGGTGCCGCGGTGTCGGTGATCGACGCCGACGGGCGCCCGCTCGCCACCGGCGTGTCCGACGCCGACGGGATCGTCAGCCTCCCGGTCGACGCGGCGACGGCGTCGGGGGTATCCGACACGATCTTCGTGGTCGCGGCACAGGGCGGCGACGCGTCGGTGACCCGCCTCGCCGAGGATCGTTTGTCCCGCGCGTGGCAGTTCGGCCTCACCGCGACCACCGACGAGCCGCTCGCGCTCGACGCGGCGTTGTTCACCGAGCGCGGCGCCTACCGCCCGGGCGAAGCGCCGCACGTGGTGGTGTTGGCGGGGCCGCGTCGGGCCGGGCAGCGCGCCACGATCACGGTCGACGACGCGCGCGGTCAGGAGGTGCTCTCGAAGGAGGTCACCCTCGATCGGTACGGCGCCGCCGACGTCTCCGTCGACCTCGCCGAGCAGGCCACCGTCGGCGCCTACCAGGCGCGGGTCGCCGTCGACGGGCGCAGCACCAGCACGAGCTTCTTGGTCGAGGAGTACCGGGTGCCCACCTTCGAGGTCACCGTCGCGGCGCCGGACGCGTGGCCGCGCGGGGTCGCCGTCGACGCTCGCGTGACCGGTCGGTACCTGCACGGCGGCACCCTGGACGGTCGTGAGGTGCGGTGGTCGGTGTCGCGGGCGCCGGTCTCGTTCGCGCCGCGGAGCTTCCCCCAGTACTTGTTCCGGCTGGGCGACGCCGCCGAGCTCGCCGGCGTGATCGCGAGCGGGGCCGGGCGACTCGACGGGACCGGGCAGAAGATCGCGGCGTTCACCCCAGAGCACCCGTCGTCGGCCGGTCCGCTGCGGTACACGGTCGAGGCCGCCGTCACCGACGTCGATCGGCAAGCGTACTCCGGGCGTTCGAGTCGGGTCGTGCACCCCGCGGACTTCTACGTCGGCGTAGCGCCGCCGCTGCGCGCCGTACTCGCGGCGGGGGACACGCTCGAAGTGCCGGTCGTCACGGTGACTCCGGACGGGTCCGCGCTGGCGGGCGTGGCGGTGCGGGCGCGCCTCGAGCGCGTCGACCACCACCAGACCACCCGCGTCGGCGCCAACGACGCCGCACAGACCCTCAACCGCGAGGTGCCGGTACCGAGCGGCGACTGTGAGATCACCACGACGCTGACGGCGTCCTCGTGCCGGTTCGCCGTCGCCGAGCCGGGCTTGTACCGGGTGCGCGCGTGGGCGCGGGACACCAAGGGCCGCGACGTGCAGGCGGGCTTCGAGGTCACCGCGACCGGTGACGGGCCGACCAAGTGGCCGCGCTTCGACCGGGAGCGCGTAGCGTTGACCGCCGACAAGCCGGTGTACGCCCCGGGTGACGTCGCGCACCTCGTGGTGCAGACGCCGTTCCCGCGCGCGCTGGCGCTGCTGACCCTGGAGCGTGACGGCGTGCTCTCGCACCGGGTGCTTCAGATCGACGGGGACACGCCGTCGATCGACGTGCCGATCACGGGCGCGCACGCCCCCAACGTCTACGCGTCGGTGCTGCTGCTGCGCGGTCGTGAGCACGATCAGGTCGACGCGACCGGCTTCGAGACGGGCGCGCCCGCGCTTCGCGTCGGGTACGCCGAGCTCGCGGTGGAGACCGCCGAGCAGCGCACTGGCGTCGTGGTCGCCACCGATCGGCCGTCGGTCGGGCCGGGCGATCCGGTGACCGTGTCGGTCCGGCTCACCGACCCGTCCGGGCAGCCGGTCGCCGGCCAGGCCGCGGTG
>CAIUDO010000142.1 GCA_903897935.1 uncultured Pseudomonadota bacterium | reverse complement strand
GGGTCACCATCGCGCCATTGTCAAGCTGAAAGCTGAAAGCTGAAAGCTGATGGCTGATGGCTGATGGCTCGGCCCTGCGCTTGTTTCGGGGCTAGTGCTCGTAGTGGCGATCAGGCCGTTCCCAGCCGGGGATCTTGCGGCCCGACGAGCCGCGTCACGTCGATGCCGTGCGCCTCGAGGTACGCGCAGCCGTTCTCGCCGGCGTAGCCGCCCGCGACCACCAGCACCCGCGCGATGCCCGCGTGGTGGAGCATCTTCGCGCACATCATGCAGGGCTCACCCGTCACGATGAGCCACGCGCCGCGACACGGGACGCCGTGCGCCGCCGCGTTGCAGATCACGTTCATCTCGGCGTGGTGGCAGCCGACCTCCATGCGGGTGCCGCTCGTCACTCCTTGGGCGTCGCGTAAGCAGACGTCTCCTCCGCACAACGTGCCGCCCCCGCGCGGACCGCCGTTGTACCCGTCCATCAGGATGACGTTGCGCTCGGGATCGAGCAACAACGCGCCGAACTTGCGGCGCGTGCAGTTCGAGGCCTTCGCGAGCGCCAAGCACTGCTCGACGCGGATCGCGATGTGCTTGTCCTTCACGGGGCCCAGCCGAGCGACAGGCCCATCGTCGGGCCCAACATCGCTTCGGCGCCGAACCCGCCAGGGACCCGCAGGCGCGCCAAGAACCCGCCCGCGAACCCGGCGCGCCACGTCAAGCACTCGTTCGTGAGCACCTCGTTGCACGAGAACGTGCTCAGCTCCGAGCCTACGCCGAAGCGCGCACCCACCGCGTAGGTGACCCGGGTGCCGTACTCGAACTCGACGTGCCCCATCACGCCCGGGATGATGCCCCACACCTCATCGCCGGCGGCGCCGATCCGCCACGGGAGACCCCGGTCGACCGAGGCTTTCGTCCACACACCGTCCGCGACGACCCCGAAGCGCACCACCGTCGTCTCCGACTCCTGCTTGACCACGGTGACGAGCCCGAGCTCGGTCTGCAGCCGCGGCTGCGCGTTGATGAACGACCAGCCACCGACCACGCGCCCGATCGGCGACACCGAGCGCGTATTGGTGGGCACGAGGCTGACCGCCGCGCCGCTCCACAGGTCGTCGGCGCGGAAGTCCCACCCCGCCGCGGCGGCCACGATCGGCGCTGCGCTGCCGGCCGGACGCTCCGCGCGCACCTCGACGTCCTCGGCGTGCGCCAGGGTCATCCCAAGGAGCGCGGCGATCACTCGAGGTTCCAGAACAGGTCTTCGCGGAGCGCGTCGAGGGCGCGCTCCTGCGCGATCATGGCTTCGATCGTGCTGAGCACGGGCCGCTCCACGCCGAGCGACCGCGCAGCGTCGGCCAAACGACGCCCGATGCGCGCCGGATCGGTGCCACGGGCGACCCACGCGGCGTCCGACAACAACAAGCGCGGCGCGGACCGCCCGGAGCCGATCGGCAGCACGTCGAGCACATCCAGATCCTGCAGCTCGAACGCCAACGCCTCCTCGACCACCGACGCGCTCGCGCCGAGCGTCGACGCGAGGCGGGCCACTTCGCCGCGCACCCCAGGCGAGCCGTCGTCCGCGACGAGCCGGACCGCCTTGAGCCACGCGCACAGCTCAGCTGCCTTCTCCGGTCCGAATCGCTTGCGATGGGCGTACATCGCGCCTCCTCAGAATCCCAACCCCATCGTGAACGACGCGAACGGGACCACCGGGCCGCCCGCGCCTACGACCACGGGCGCCGCCGGCACATACGCCGCGCCGACGTTGACGTCACCTACGAGGTAGCTGCCCCCGCTGAGCCACACGCGCGCCTTGCCGGAGATCGACGCCTCGGCCCCGGCCGCCTCGACCTGGGCCGGCTCACGCGCCTGCCCGAGCAAGAACCCCGGCCGGTCCGCGGCGCTCTGGATCTCCGCCAGGCCGGCCCCGACCAGCGCGGCCAGCTCGGCGCGCCCGACGTCCCGCTCCGCGACCGTTGCCCGCGCCCGAAAGTGAGCGAAGTCCCCACCTTGTGACCCGTTGAACACACCAGAGCCGTTGCCGCACGCCTCCAGGCTGAGCCGGGACAGCGGGTAGCCCTCCACGCAGACCGTAGGCATCGGACCGGCGCCGATCGCGCCACCGACGCGCAGGTCGAGCACCGGACGCCCCGCGAGCGGCCGCTCGACGTGACCCTCGGTCTCACTCTGACCGAACGCCGCCGCGCCGATGAACAGGAGTCCGGACAGCATGGCCCCGCCTCATGGTGCCCATGCCCCGCCGGTCCCGTCGAGGCAACGACTCACGCCGCCGCGGTACGCTGCGTCGCGCGACGAAGCACCACCGCGCCCACGGCCACGCCGAGCGCCAGCAGCACCGCCGCCGCCGCCGCGACCCCGCGCGCGCCGCCGGGGGCGAGCTCACGGACCAGGATCGACCCCAACGCGTACACGGTCGTCGCCGACATCAGCGCCGCCGGCACACCGACGAACCACCAGGGGCGCTTCCGATCCGCCAGCCACGCCGACGCCGCGACCAGCGTGAGGGCGGCCAACAACTGGTTGGCGGCGCCGAACACGGGCCAGATCGTCTTGTAGCCGCTCGTGAACGCGAGCGCGGCGACCGGCCCCACCACGAGCATCGTGTTCACGACGCGGTTCCGGAGGAGCGCTGGCCGATTCGGCCACATCGTCGCCCACACCTCCTCGAGCAGGTACCGCGACAAGCGCACCACCGTGTCGATCGTCGTCACCAAGAAGCCCTCGAGCAACAGCACGCCGAACACGGTGCCCAGCGCGGCGATCTGCGGCATTCCGTCCGGGGATCCGAGCCCCTTGAACACGCCCTGCCCCACCGCCAGCGCGAACGCGACCCCGGCCCCGGGCGCGCCTTCGTCCCACACCGCATGGTCATACGCCGCTTTTCCGAGCGCACCCCCGATGAGCAGCAGCACGCACACCCCGAGCAGGCTCTCGAGCAGCATGCCGCCGTAGCCGATCCACCGCGCGTGCCGCTCGTCCCGCACCTGCTTCGACGTCGTGCCGCCCGCGATCAGCCCGTGCGCCCCCGACACCGACCCGCACGCGATCGTGATGAACAAGAACGGCCACACCTCGCCGAGGCCCGGGCGCGCCGCGGCCTCTTCGAGCGAGAACGCCGGGACGTCCAGGGTGACGCCGTTGATCCCGCACCCGATCAACGCCAGCACCATCACGACGAGGCCCAGGTAGAGCAGCTGCACGTTGACGAAGTCGCGAGGTTGCAGCACCACCCACACCGGGATGAACCCCGCGAGCAGCGTGTAGCCGAGCACGATCGACACCCACACCGCCGGATCGAGCTGCAGCGGCGCCGCCAAGCCGAACCCGACCGCGACGACGCAGATCACAGCCGCGAACGCCGACACCCACCACGGGTTCGCCCCGCGCTTGTACAACAACCAGCCGACCAGCGGCGCCGCGAGCGTCACCACCACCACCGACGTCGACGCGATGCCGCCCACGCGCGCCATCACCACGCCGTCGACGACCTCGGTCGCGATCGCCGTGGTGTCGGCGGTGAGCCCCAACGCGGACACCGGCAGCCGCGACGCGAGCGTCTTCGCGGTGAGATCCAGGAACGCGGCGCTCACGAGCACGCACAGCAGGATCGCGAACGAGGCGTACCCGACAAACCCGGCCTTGCCGAGGGTCGAGCGCGCGATCTCGGCGATCGACCGGCCGTCTTCACGCATGGACAGGAACAGCGCGGTCTGATCGTGCACCGCGCCGATGAACACGACCCCGAGCATCAGCCACAACCAAACCGGTACGAAGCCAAACGAGACGGCCAACGCCGGCCCGACGATCGGCCCCGCGGCGGCGATCGACGCGAAGTGGTGGCCGAACAATACGAGCGGGTGCGTTGGCACGAAGTCGACGCCGTCCTGCAGGCGCACCGCCGGCGTCGTGCGCGTGGCGTCTTCCCCGAGCCAACCCGCGACCCGCCGCGACCACACGGCGAAGCCGAGCCCCAACACCACGAGCGACGCGAGCATCACCACGCCGACGTTCATCCGGCCTCCGCCGACCGAGGCTACCCGACGGGCGGGGCGCCGTGGGCCCTCCGCGCCGCGTTACCGGTGCAGGCGGCCCCACCACCGCGGAGGCCCTCGTGTGTGGTCGATTCGCGCTCCACGCGCCCGCGTCCTCGATCTCCGAGGCGCTCTCCGTGCTCGTCCCCGACGATCTGCTCGCGGGTGCTGGCATCCCGGGCGGAAAGGCGCGTCGGTCGTTCAACATCGCGCCGACCGACGCGGTGCTCGGGGTGGGCGCTACGGCCGCCGGTCGCGTGGCGTCGTGGGTCCGCTGGGGCCTGTTGCCGCCCCGCCCGACGACCGCCGCGGGCTTGAAGGGCCGCCCCCTCATCAACGCCCGCAGCGACAGCCTCGCGACCAACGGCTTGTTCAAGCACGCCCTCCGCGGCTCGCGGATGATCGTCCCCGCGAGCGGCTTCTACGAGTGGCTCGTGCGCGACGGCGCGAAGGTTCCGTTCTACCTACGTCCTCGCGCGGGTGGCATCCTGGCGTTCGCGGCCCTGCGCTCGGTCACCCTGGTCGACGGGGACCCGCTGTCGTCGTGCGCGCTCATCACCACCGACGCCAACGCGCTCATGCGCCCCGTGCACGACCGGATGCCTGTGATCCTCGATCGCGCCGCCGTCGACGCGTGGCTCGACCCCGATCAGACCGACGTCGACGCGCTCGTAGCGCTCTGCCGCCCCTGCGACGACGCCCTGCTCGAGCCCGTCGAGGTCTCGCAGCGCGTGAACCAGGTGCGCAACGACGACGTCGGGCTCATCACGCCGATCGCTTGAGCGCCTCGACGAGCCGCTCGTAGTCGGCGCGCTCGTTGTAGAGCTGCGCCGAGATCCGGAACCACACGCGGTCGGCGAACGGGAACACCGGCACCTCGACCCCGACCGCCGCCAGCGCGTCGTGCAGCTCCTTGGCGCGCGCCAGGGTGGCCGGGCCGCCCGCCGGGTGCGCGAAGGTGGCCATCGCCCCGCGCATCGACCACGGCGCGGTCGGCGTGAGCCCGAGCTCCGCCTCGATCAGCGCCGACGCCTCCCGCACCATCTGGTGGTTGCCCGCCGCGATCACCGGCGCCCCACCGTGCGCGTCGACGAAGTCGAGCGCGGCCCCGAGCGCCAGCCACGCGCTCGGGTCCTTCGTGCCCACCCAGTGAAACTCCTCTTGAAACGTCGTGCCGTACCCGTGCGAGATCACCGTTGGGTGGACCGCGGGCGCCCCCGCGCGTGCGTACAAGAACGCGCACCCCTTGGGCGCGAACAGCCACTTATGGGCGTTGCCGGTGTACCAATCGGCTCCCAACGCGTCGAGCGCGAGCGGCAGGTGGCCTGGGGCGTGGGCCCCGTCGACCAGCACGGGCACCCCGCGCGCGCGGCACAACGCGACCACCTGCTCGACGGGGAGCACGAGCGCCGTCGGCGACGTCAGGTGGTCGACCACGACGAGCCGCGTGCGCTCGTTCATGCACGCAGCGAGCGAGGCCAGCGCGGCGCCTGGATCCGTGGCCGGGAACGGCACTTGCGCGACGACCACGACCGCCCCGGACCGCTCGGCGACGAACCGCAGGGTCTGCCGCACCGCGCCGTAGACGTGGCTCGTGGTCAACAGCTCGTCGCCGGGGGCGAGCGCGAGCGACCGAACCACCGCGTTGACGGCCTGCGTGGCGTTCTCGACGAACACCATGCGCTCCGATGACGCCCCGACGAGCTGGGCCAGCCGCGAGATCTGCGCACCGAGCAGGACCGGCAGCTCGTCGACGAGGAATTGAACGGGCCGGCGCTCCATCCGCTCCCGGATCGCCGACTGGGCCTCCAGCACGACCCTCGGGCACGCGCCGAACGAGCCGTGGTTGAGGAACACCACGCTCGGATCGAGAAACCACGCTCCAAGGATCGATCGGCCGCGCTTCACGGGTGCCCTCCCGCGCCCGACTAATGGCCGGCGCGGATTCGGCCACCTGGGCGCGCGGCGAGTAGGTAGGGCCCAGGCGTGGCGCAGCGCCGCGCCGCCATCCCGCACCTCGGAGTCCGCACATGCAGTCCAAACCTATCTTTCGCGACGACATGCTCGCCGGGACCGTCGCCCTCGTCACCGGAGGCGGCACCGGCATCGGCGCCGAGGTGTGCCGCGAGCTCGCGCGGTGCGGCGCCACCGTGCACATCGCGTCGCGAAAGGCCGAGCGGATCGCGGCCGCGGCGCGGGCCCTCTCCGACGAGCTCGGCGTGACCGTGCACGGCCACGCCGCCGACATCCGCGATCGCGACCAGGTGCGGTCGTTGGTCGCGGCCGTGCTCGGCGCCTCCGGCCGCCTCGACCTGCTGGTCAACAACGGCGGCGGACAGTTCTTGTCGCCCGCCGAGGCGATCACGGACAAGGGCTGGGACGCGGTCATCAGCACCAACCTGACCGGCACCTGGAACTGCACCCGCGCCGCCGTCGACGCGTGGATGGGCCGCAACGGCGGCAGGGTCGTCAACATCACGATGAACACCCGCCGCACCTTCCCGGGCATGGCGCACTCGGTGGCCGCGCGGGCGGGCGTCGAGGCGCTCACCCGCACCCTCGCGATCGAGTGGGCATCGAAGGGCATCTTGCTCAACTGCGTGGCGCCCGGCCTGATCGCGTCCAGCGGCATGAAGCGCTACCCGTTCTCGCTCGACCAGGTCGCGCAGCTCGCCCGCCACGTACCTTTGAAGAGGTATGGAACGGTCTTGGACGTCGCGCGGGCGGTCGCGTGGCTCGCTGGTCCGGGCGGCGACTACGTCACCGGTCAGGTCATCACGGTCGACGGCGGCCGGGAGCTGTGGGGCGATTGGTGGGCGATCCCCGATCCAGCCGGCTTTCCACCGGCGCTCGACATCGCGCCGGACCCGGGAGAGGAGCCGCCCCCAACGCCGCACGGCCTGGTTCCGTGAGTCATACTACACCTGTTCAAAATCTGTTCATGTGGGGAGCGGTTCGGGCGTGACGGCGGCGCGTCGACGACCTATTCAAATGGTGTCCAGTAGTTGTTCAACGGACGCCAGGAGGAGCCACCATGAAGACCCCGCTCTTGTTCACCGCCGCGCTGCTCGCCCTCGTCGCCTGCGGGAAGGACGAGGAGACCGCCGTCCCCACCGAGACCGATACCGACACCGACACGGACACCGACACCGACACCGACACCGAGCCCGTGGTCGAGGTGCCGCAGCTCGTCGGCTACGCGTACATCAGCGACCCCTCCGCGGACGACCCGTACGCCGCGACCGCCAACTACGCGTTCAACGCGACGGGCGGGGGCGTGACCATCGCGCGCACCGGCACGGGCTTCTACGACGTCGACTTCGACGGCTTGGTCTTCTCGAACCCGGTCGCGATCGCGACGGCGTACGGGGCGTCGGGTGGGAGCTTGTGTCACTGGTCGGAGTCGGACGCCGACACGATCATGGTGCGTTGCACCAACGAAGCGGGGAGCAACACCGACACGCGGTTCGTGCTGGCGGTGTTCGACACCGGGACGCCGTCGACGGCGACGGTCATGGGGTTCGCGTACGCCAACGACAGCGCGTCGGCGAGCTACACGCCGCAGGAGTCGCGGTCCAACAACGCGACCGGCGACGGCACGCTGACGGGCACGCGCAGCGGCGTCGGCACCTACCAGATGCAGTTTCACGGTCAGTCGCTGATCGACATCGGCAACGTGCAGGTGACCGCGTACAATCGGGTCGACGGGAGCTGCTGGGTGCAGAGCTACTCCGGTGAGGGCGTCAACGTACGCTGCTTCGACTCGGACGGGGACCCGGCCGACATGGGGTACCTGGTGAGCGCGTTCGGGCAGAAGGAAGGGAGCACGGCAGGGGTCGTCGCGACCGCGATCGCGGAGGACGACGCGGCGTCGAGCTACACCCCGGTCGAGACCTTCAACGCGGGCGGCGGCGCCGTGACGGCTTCGCGGACGGCCGCCGGCACGTACTCCATCCAGTTCGAGGGCAGCAGCTTCAACACCGGGGCGCACGTGCAGGTCAACTCGTACGGGTTGGGGCGGCACTGCAACGTGGCGGCGTGGGCGGGCGACACCGTCAACATCACGTGCGCCAACGCGTCGGGCACGCTGACCGACAGCCCGTACGCGATCGTCGTGCTGCAGGAAGGGTAGGGAGGCGTGGCGAGCGCCCGATCCGCGTCACGGTTGCGGCTCGCGGCCGGACCGGGTATCCTTTCCTATCGCGGACGGTCGATACGGGAGGCGCCGTGATCGGCTTGGTTTCGGTCCTGTGGGGGTGCCGCACAGACTCCGACATCACCGCGTCGTGGCCTCCGGAGGTCACGCACAGCGTCACCAGCACGGACACCGGCTCCGAGACCGGCAGCGCGACCGAGACCGAGGAAGAGACTGCCGCGGACAGCGACAGCGACAGCGACAGCGACAGCGACAGCGGCGGCGGCAGCGACACCGACCTGGGGTGTTGGGAAGGTGACTACCCCATCGTCGAGGCCGACGACGTGGCCGTGATCTCGCGATATTCCTGCGTCACCGGGCGCCTGACTGTGCAAGGCACCGCCCTGACGGCCCTCGACCTACCTCGGCTCGCCTTCGTCGGCTCGGACCTCGACGTCATCGACAACGCCACCTTGGCGCGGTTGGAGTTCGGCGCGCTCGCCGCAGTCGGCGGCCGCGTCCACATCGAAGGCAACGACGCGCTGGCGCGCCTGGAACTCGACGGCCTAACGTCCGTCGGGTCGAACCTGTACCTGTTCGACAACGCCTCGCTCGCCGCGTTGGACGGCTTCTCTGCGCTCGGTGTCGTGGGCGGTGATCTCGTGGTGTCCTTGAACCCAAGATTGACCGAGATCGCGGGGTTCGGCGCGCTCACGACGCTGCCAGGAGACCTCAAGATCGTAGACAACGCGGAGCTGACGGCGGTGACCGGGTTCGTGAGCCTGAGCGCCGTCGAGGGTGAGCTCGGCGTCTACTACGACGACGCGCTCCGCTCGTTGCGTGGGCTGAGCGGCGTCTCCGAGTGCGGCGCGCTCTACATCGTTGGGAACGGCTCATTGGAGC
>CAIUDO010000141.1 GCA_903897935.1 uncultured Pseudomonadota bacterium | reverse complement strand
TCACCGAGGCCTACCTCCGCGGGCTCGCCTTCGCGCCGTCGTGGCCGCTCGATCCTCGGGTCTTCGTCGGGGGCTACGGCGGCGGGGTGCGGTACACCGAAGACGGCGGCGCGACGTGGTCCGGCACCGCCGCGGGCAGCGTGGGGTCGTTCGTATACGCGCTGGTCGCGACCGCGCCGCCCGTCACGTGGGTGTACTCGGGCAATTACGAGATCCACAGCTCGGTCGACGGCGCGTTCTGGACGTGGTGGCCCGACGGGCCGTTCGAGCGTGTGCAGTACCTGGCGTCGGACGGGCTGGTGGTGTGGGCGCTCGGCGGTTCGCAGTCGGAGGACACGTCCGGCCACCTCGCCCGGTCGACCGACCTCGGGGCCACTTGGTCCGAGCTGCCCGCGTTCACGTCGGTGGCGGCACAAGCGGCGTCCCTGCGTCACACCCGCTTGCTCGGCCGCGACACGTTGCTTGTCGCTACGTTCCACCCGGCGGCGGTCGCCCGATCCCTCGATGGCGGCGCGTCGTTCAAGGTGCTGCACGCCGACGACTCGATCGGCGAGGCGACCCTCGCGGTGTGGCCCCCTACCCTGCCGACGCGGCTGCTCGTCGCGACGGAAGACGGCGGTGTGCTGCTCTCCGACGACGGCGGGGACACGCTCCGCGCGCCGACCGCTCCGCCGGAAGGGCCGCCCCAGCTCCTGGTGGAGGGCGCCGATGGCGCGCTGTTCGTCGTCGACCGGGCCGGGTCGGTCGCGCGATCGTACGACGGCGGCGAGACGTGGGACGCGCCCGGCGACCCCATCGCGCCGGCGGTCTTCACGGTCGTCGCGGCGCCTGATCCTGCCGCCGCCGGCCTCCTGCTCGCCGGCACCCACGCCGGGCTGTACGTCTCCTACGACGCCGGACAGACCTGGGGGCCCGCGCGGTCCGAGGTCCGGATGGAGGACAACACACCCCACATCGACTGCGTGCGGCCGGGCGGCGCCCCCTGCTTGACCTACGTGTCGAAGACCGCGGGCAATTGGGGCGGTTGGGCCCTCGAGGTGGGAGACACGCTGTCGTTCGTGTGCCGTGGCAGTGAGGCGCGCGTCATCGGGCCCGGCGCCAACGGCTCGATCGTGGTGACGGTGGACGGTGCCCGTGGGCCCGAGGTCGCGGCGCGCACGAACCCGCTTCCGTTGGGCGACGACGGCTGGCACGACGTGGTGATCGAGGTGACCGACGGCGAAGCCGTCGAGGTCGACCGGGTCGACTGCGTCGACGACGCCCCCCCGTTCGCCGTGCCCCCCGAGCCGGCCAGGGGCGGCTGCGGCGGGCGCGCGTGGGTGGTAGCCCCGCTGCTGCTCGCGGCGCGCTGGAGGGTCAGGACAACCCGGTGATGCGCACGCCGGCAGCCTTGACCTTGTAGTGCCGGTTCACGTGCAGCAGCACCGGGGTCAGCGCTTCGAGGGCGATCGCGTTGTCGAGCACCCCGGCGTCGACCGGGCGAAGACCGAGATCCCGAACCAGGGACGCGATCACCTCGCGCGCCGCGGGATCGTCGCCGCAGACGAGCACGTCGCAGTCGATCACGTGGTCGAGGTCTTCGAGGTGGGCGCTGCTGACGTGGTGCAGCGCCGCGACCACGCGGGCGCCCGGGAGCGCCGCCGCCGCCTCGAGCGCCGCCGCGTTCCCGTCCGGCAACGAGACCCGCGTGACCGCAGGCGGACGCAGCGGGACGGTGATGTCGAGCACCACGCGCCCCCCCAGCGACGGCGCGAGCTGGTCGAGCGTCTCCCGGTGCGCCGAGTACGGAACGCACAACACGACGACGTCCGCGCCGGCGACCGCGTGCTCGTTGTCGCCGCCGAGCATGTCGACGCCGTAGCGGGCGGAGAGCTCTCCCGCCCGCTCACGCCCGCGGACCGCGTCTCGAGAGCCCAGCACGACGGTGTGACCCGCCCGCGCCCACCGCGCCCCGAGCCCCCGCCCTTCCCTGCCGGTCCCGCCCACCAGTCCGATCCGCATCGCGCCCCCCGAGGTCGTCCCCGCTAACCCGCGGCTCGGCCCGTGAGCGCCCCGAAGACGCGTTACGCGCCGGCCCCGACGAGGCGGCAGATGCGACCCGACGTGTTGGCCACGGTCTCCCTGATGACGGTCCCAGGCGTGCCCCTGCTCGCTCCCGGCGACGACCTCGCAGCGGCGGTGGGGGACGCGATCGAGCGGTCCGGCGTCGGACTGGCCGCGTTCGACGTCGTCGTGATCGCGTCCAAGCTGGTGAGCCGGGCAGAAGGTCGCATCGTACCGATCTCCGACGCGGCGCCCTCCGAGCGCGCCTACGCGATCGCCGCGGTCACCGGCGCCGACCCCGCGCTCACCGAGTGGGTGCTGCGCGAGAGCGAGCGGGTCTCACGGGTCGCGCGAGGGGTGCTGATCACCCGGCACCGGCTCGGCCACGTGTCGGCGAACGCGGCGATCGACCAAAGCAACGTCGCTCCTGACCGCGCGGGCTGGATCGCGCTGCTGCCGTTGGAACCCGATCAGAGCGCCCGCCGCGTGCGCGCCGCGTTGCAGGCCCGGTTCGGGGTCGACCCCGTCGGCGTCATCGTCACCGACTCGCTTGGGCGCCCGTTTCGGCTCGGCACCGTGGGCGCGGCGATCGGCGTGTCCGGCCTGCCAGCACTGTGTGATCATCGTGGAACGAACGACTTGTTCGGGCGCACACTCGAGCACACCGAGACGGCGCTCGCCGACCAGATCGCCGCGGCCGCCGACCTGCTCGCCGGCCAGGCCGCCGACGCCCGCGGTGTCACCCGGGTGCGCGGGGTGCGCTGGCCGGTCACCGAGGTGGACCCCGGGGTCGCACCCCTGCTGCGCGACCCCGACCGTGACCTGTTCCTCGGGAAGTGGCCATGATCGTCGTCTTATCGGGGGGCGTCGGCGGCGCGCGGTTGGTGGACGGGCTCGCGCGGGTGGTGCGCCGCGATCGGCTGGTCGTCGTCGCGAACTCCGGCGACGATCTCTGGCACTGGGGGCTGCGGGTGTGCCCCGACCTCGACACGCTGACGTACACCCTGGCGGGCCGCGCCGACCCCACACGCGGCTGGGGCCGCGCCGACGAGCGCTTCCTGGCCCTGGAGACGGCGAAGGAGCTCGGCGGCGACGACTGGTTCGCGATCGGCGACCGCGACCTCGGGCTGCACGTGACCCGCACGGCGTGGCTGCGCGATGGCGCGCCGCTGTCCGAAGTGACGCGGCGGGTTTGCGCCGCGTTCGGCGTCGGACCTACGCTGTTGCCAGCGTCCGAGACCCCATGGGAGACCCGCATTCGCACCGACGACGGGGAGCTGAGCTTCCAGGAGTGGCTGGTTCGGCGTCGGGCCCCCCCGGCGCGCGCGATCCGCTTCGAAGGCGACGGGGCGCCGCCCACCGCCGTGCTCGACGCGCTCGACGCCGCCGAGCTCGTCGTCTTCCCGCCGTCCAACCCGTTCGTGTCGATCGACCCGATCCTGGCGCTCCCAGGCGTACGCGAGCGGGTGGCGGCCCGGCCGGTGGTCGCGGTGAGCCCGCTCGTCGGGGGGCGCGCCGTGAAGGGCCCGCTCGCCGAGAACCTGCGCGATCTCGTGTGCGATCCCGCGCGGCCTCTGTCCGAACAACTCGTTCCTTCCATAATCGTCGACCACTACGCAGGGTTGGTCGACCGGTTCGTCTACGAGCGGGGAGACCCGGCGCCGGTGGGTGTGCCGAGCCTCGCGACCGGCACCGTCATGAACGACGTCGCCGATCGCGTGAGGCTCGCCCGCGAGGTGTTGGCGTTCGCCGGTGTGGATCCCTGATCAGGCGACGACGAACACGAGGTCGTCGGGCACGTCGACGTCGACGGCGAGCCCAGGCCGGTCGACGCGGACCAGCGGGACCGAGGCCGCGTGCGCGGCCCGCCGGAGCCGGTCGAGGCTGTCCGGGTTGCCGAACGGGGGCGGACCGAGCACCGACGCCGGACGCAGCGCGAGCGCGTTCATGCCGAGCCCGTGGCGGTCCGGCGCCACCGCTGCGCCGCGCGCCGGGCACGCGGCCATCAGCAGCTCGACGTCGCGCGGGGTCACCGCGGGCAGGTCGCCGAGCACCACGAGCGCGGGCGCGCCGTCCGGAACCGCGGCGAGGCCGGC
>CAIUDO010000140.1 GCA_903897935.1 uncultured Pseudomonadota bacterium | reverse complement strand
GCCGGCCCTGGACCGGCTGCGCGCCGCCCACCCGGAGCGCACGATCCACCTGCACGTGGGGGACGGTCCCGACCTGCTGGACGCCGTGCGCCGCGGCAGGATCGACGCGATGGTGACGAGCTTGCGCCTCGATCCCAACGAGGTGGTGTCGGTGCCGGTGCACCCCGAGCGCTACGTGTTCGTGGCCGCGCCGGAGCTGCTCGCGGCGGCGCCGTTCCGGTCGCTCGCCGACGCGCCGGCCCACACGTTGTGCGACAGCGCGCCCGATCTGCCGCTGTTTCGGTACCTGCTCGAGCGCCTCGGGGGCCCGGCGTGGCCGTTCGCGCGCCACGAGATCCTCGGAGGCATCGGCGCGGTGCGGTTCCGGGTGGTGCGGGGCGCGGGCGTGGCGGTGCTGCCGCGGTACCTGGTGGAGCCGGACCTGGAGGCGGGCCGCCTCGTCGTGCTCCTACCCGACACCCCCCCGCTGCCGGACACGTTCCGGCTGTCGTGGCGCCCCGGGCACCCCCGCGGCGATGACCTGCTCACCCTGGCGGAGGAGCTGCGGCAGATCCCCCTGGCGTGAGCGTCAGAGGTCGATGGGGGGCACGCAGTCGTGCCGTGGGTCGTCGTCGGCGCACCAGGGGTCCTCGAACCTCGGGTCCTCCAGCGACGCCCAATCGGTCAGCGCGTCGAAGAACAACAGGAGGTCGGCGCGGTCCGCGTCGGACAACACGAAGCCGGTGATGCGCGGATCTTTGTATGGGTTGCCCGCACCGTCCCCTGGGTAGGCCCCGCTCGCGACCAGCCGCCCGCCGCGCGCGTAGTCGGTCAGAACGTCCGACAAGGTTGGCGTGGTCCCGTCGTGCATGTACGGGGTGGTCGCCGCGACGTTGCGCAGCGACGGCGTGCGGAACCGACCGGTGTCCGCGGGGTCTCCTGTGACCTCGACGAGCCCTTGGTCGTTGGGGGGGTACCCCCCCATCCCGTCGACGTCGTACAGCCCGGTGTTGAAGTATCCGGACGCTCCGGCCACCGTTCCGTCGCCTTCGATCGGGCGGTCGAAGAACAACCCCCCGTGACACTGGCCGCACCCGAGCGCTTCGAAGCGCTCGGCGCCCCGCTTCGCGCCGTCGGACATCGCGCCGTCGTCGCCGAGCAGGTGCTGGTCGAACGGGCTCGCGCCGGTGTTGACGGTGCGCTCGAACGCCGCGATCGCCATCGCGATCCGCTCGATGGTGACGGGGTCGTCGTCGTCCGGGAACGCGTCGGCGAACAGGTCGGGGTAGGGCCCCTGGCTTCGGAGCCGCGCGAGCACCTCGTCTTCGTGGCCGCCGACACCCATCTCGACGATCGGGTCGTCGCCGAGCAGCGGCACCAACAGCTGCTCCTCGAGCGACCATAGGTCGGGGTCGCGCCAGGTGAGCGGCGACCGGTACGCGACGTTGGTGGTCGACGGGGTGTTGCGGTCGTGCGCTACGTTCTCGACCCCGACCGCGACGGCGAAGCCGTCGGTGAAGCCCTTCGCCGGCTCGTGGCAGATGCCACACGATCGGCGACCGTCGATCGACAGCTTGAAGTCGTAGAACAAGAACCGGCCGAGCGTGACCTTCTCGGTGGTCATCGGGTTGCTGGCCGGCACCGCAGGGACGGGGAAGTGCGCCGGGAGATCCCAGACATATCCGGGGTCGGGCGGGTCGGCCGGCCGGCACGCCGAGAGCGCCAACGCGGCGACCACCCGGCGCATCACCCCTCCTGATGCACCACGAGCCGGAACGGGTTCGGGCTGCCGGCGTGCACCTTGATCGTGAAGCCGTTCCAAGCGTGGAACAGGTACTCCTGGTCCGTCATGCCGGACTCTGGGCAGTGCCCGTTGAGGGTTCCTTCGGCGCTCTTGAGCTCGGCGCTCGCGCTGAGGAATTCGTAGGTGACGCCGCTCTGCGCGAAGATGCGCTCGGTGACCTCCCAATCTGGGATCATGAGCGTGAAGTACGCGTCGCCGTCGCCCTCCCACGACAGCTCGTACACGGTGTCTGGCGACGGCAACACCAGCGCCATCGCGGCGTCGCGCTCGACGGTGACCGCGGTGACCGCCACCGGCTTGGCCTCGACCAACGCGCACGCGGAGGCCGCGTACGTGTCGTCCGCGCCGAGGGGCGCCTCCGTGTCGGTCTCCCCGGTGTGCTCGGTCTCCTCGGTCTCGACCGGCTCGGTCTCCTCGGTGTGCTCGGTCTCTTCGGTCTCTTCGGTCTCTTCGGTTTCTTCGGTTTCTTCGGTCTCGACCGGCTCGGTGTGCTCGGTCTCTTCGGTCTCTTCGGTCTCGATCGTCTGCGGATCGCCGGTCTCGGTGGGGCCGGGGGCGCCCGTCTCGACAGGCTCGGTCTTGGTGGCGCACGCGACGGTGAACGCGGCGAGGACGACGAGGCGCATGGGGAGGTCCGTTGGTCAGGTGCGCCCGATCTAACAACTCACGCCAAGAACGCCGACACCGGGGGCAAGAAGTGGTCGACCGCGTCGACGTGCGCGAAGTGTGACCCCTCGTCGAGCCATACGAGCTTGGCGCTCGGGATCCGCTCGGCGTAGATCGCGCCGAACCGCGGCGGGACCATCGGGTCGCGGCGCGCGTACAGCAGCAGCAGCGGCACCGGGAACGCCGCCTCGCGCGAGGCGCGGGCCATCAATTCAGCCTGGAACCACCGCATCGGGCCCCACGCCAACGTGTCGCCCAGGTAGCTCGCGAACGCGCGCAGGCCGCCCTCCGTCGCGAGCGGATCGCCGTACGCGCGTGCTTCTTCGAGCGACTTCAGCGACTCGTCCCAGTAGTGCACGTTGCGGTGGGCCCACCGGTGGGGGTCCCGGTGTACGAGCCAGCGCAGGAGCGCGCGCGCGCCCGGCACGACCATCACGGTGGACAACGCCAGGATCCGCAGCTCGGGCACCCCGGGCGCGTGCACGACCACGAGCCGCGACGTCGCGGTGGGGTGGGCCAACGCGAGCCGGAGGGTGAGGTAGCCGCCCATGCTGTTGCCGATCGCCGCGCAGCCGCGCACGCCCAGTGCGTCGATCAACGCCGACAACCACGCGGTCATCGCCGCGGGCGTGAGCGGGGCCGTAGGAGCCTGAGACCGGCCCGCCCCGGGCAGGTCGGGCGCGTAGACGGTGAACGACCGGGACAACGGCTCGATGACGTACCGCCAGGAGTAGCTCGACGTCATCAGGCCGTGCACGAGCAGCAGCGGCGGGCCGCTCCCGGCGACGACGACGTTCGCGTCGAGCGCGCCCAGCTCCGGCGTGTGCACGGTGACGGTGCGGGTCGGCAGGCTGAAGTACGGGTGCGGCACGCGCGGGGTCGCGGGCAGGTCTTCGAACCGACCCTGACGAAACGGGGTGGACATGGCGGCTGCTAACGCGCCGCGGAGCTACGTTGCGGGCATGTCACGACGATTCGAACGCATCGCGACCGGGTGGGCGTCGCGCACCGGGCAAGCGGGCCGGCTCGCCCTCGGGCTCGGTCGCGCCGCCGTCCGGAAGGCCCTCTCCTCCGAAGACGGCGACGGCGCCGCGTCCGATGGCGCGGCGTTGCTCGAGCACATGGACCAGATGAAGGGCCTCGCCGTCAAGCTCGGGCAGATGGCGAGCTACGTCGACGGCGCGCTGCCCGATCCCGCGCAGCGCGCGCTCCGCCGCCTGCAATCGGACGCCGCCACGTTGCCGTACCCGGTCGTGCGCGACGCGATCGTGGCCGAGCTCGGCGCGCCGCCGGAGCAGGTGTTCGAGGCGTTCGAGCCGGAGCCGTTCGCGGCGGCGTCGTTGGGGCAGGTGCACCGCGCGCGGTTCGACGGCCGAGACGTCGCGGTGAAGGTCCAGTACCCCGGGGTAGCCGACAGCATCGGCGTCGACCTCGACAACCTCGACCGGCTCGGCTTGCTCGCGCGCCTGGGCAGCGGCTTTCGCACCCGCACGGTGCTGGCGGAGCTGCGCGCGCGCTTCTCCGACGAGTGCGACTACACGCTGGAGGCGGCGAACCAGCGGGCGTTCCGCGAGGCGTGGGCCCACGACCCGGCGGTGGTGGTCCCGGAGGTCATCGCGCGGGCGTCGTCGCGGCGCGTGCTTACGACCACGCTGCAGCGCGGGGCGAGCCTGTACGACCTGGTCGACGCGCCCGCGGAGGCCCGTGATCGCGCCGGCGAGACGCTCTATCGGTTCGCATTCTCGTCGATCTTTGGGCGCGCGGCGTTTCACGCGGATCCCCACCCCGGCAACTACCTGTTCGGGGCGGATCACGTGGTGTTCTTGGACTTCGGCTGTGTGCGGTACTTCCCGGAGCGCGTGGTGGCGCATTGGAAGGCGATCGCGCGCGCGATGCTCGCGGGGGATCGCGCGGCGTTCGAGGAGGCGTTCGTTGACGCTGGCTTCGTTCACGGCGCGAAGTTCGACTTCGACCACCAGTTCGAGGGCATGCTGTACCTGTACGAGCCGATGCGCGCTTCCGGCCGGTACACCTTCACGCCGGAGTACGCGAAGCGGAGCTGGGACGCGCTCCTGGTCGGCAACCCGAACCTGTCGAAGCTGGAGATGCCCGCCGAGTGGGTGTTCGCGAACCGGCTCCAGTGGGGCTTGAACTCGGTGCTCGGCACCCTCGGGGCGACGGCCCGGTTCGGGGAGCTGTTCCGCGAGGCGCTGGACCAGGAGGTCCGCCCGCTTCGGCCGGCCCTCCACGCACCGGAACCGTGACGGCGCGTCGAGGGTGCGCCTCGATCGTGGCGTCGGCGCTCGTCGGACGGTGCGGGCTGAACGCCCGCGGTCCGGCGGGCTGGAAGTCCGCGGCTACCGCCACCGCGCCGGCTTGGCCGTCCACCACTGCAGCTCGGTGTACCAATCCCACCGCGACGTCGCGCCGGTGGTCGGTCGCGCGCCTCCGCGCGCCGGGGCACCGGCAGCGGGCCGCCCTTCGCCGCTGCCTTTCCGCGCGATGCGCAGCGGGGGCGCCCCGAGCGGCTCGAGCCGGAGCGACACCGTCGGGCGGTCGATCGTCGCCGGGACCCCCGAACCCGCCGCGATCGACGCGTACAGCTTCGCCATCAGCCACACCGCCTCGGTCGCCAGGATCGGGTCCGATCCCGCGTCTGCGACCGTGAGCTGGTACGGCACCCGATCGGTCTTCGCCGGGATGGCGGCGAGCAGGGCCTTGCCGGTGACCGGCCCGCGGGCGGCCCCGACCGCGCGTGCCCCCGTTGGGTCGCCGATCGGGCCGAGCAACGTGCCCGGGACGTCTACGCTCGCGGGCAGCTCGCCGCGGTCCCGATACGCGACGAGCGCGCGCGCGAGCCCATCGTAGACGTCGGCCGACGACAACACGCGCCCGTCGACGTCGACCCCGAGCGGCGGACGGTCGGTGGTGGCCGCGACCCACGCCGCCGCGGCGCGATCCAGCTCGGCGCGGGTCAACCGCTCGGACACCGGCGCGACGCGGTCGAGCAGCGTGCGGCCCGTGACGACGGCCCCGCCGGTGCGGGTTGCCTCCTTCGCGAACGCCTTCGCGAAGCTCTTGAACTTCTCCAGCCAGACGAGCCGCTTTCCGGGCGGGGTGAGCAGGTCGGGCGTCGGGCGGAGCTGCGCGACGGTGGCGCCCGCGGTCCACCGCTCGCTCGCGTACTCGTTGCCTTCGGGGAAGTGCAGCTTGTCCGAACCTAGTAGGGTGACGATCTTCGGACCGTCGCCGGGGAGCTGCGCGAGCACGTCGCCGGTGGTGCGCTGATCCCACACGGTGACCTGCGCGACGTTCGGGTGCTTCAACACGAGCTGGCCCATGTACCAGTACGCGTAGGTGCCGTCGCCGAACAGACCGTCGAGCTGCGGGACGCCCGTGTCGAGCTGGGTCGGGATGCCGAAGACCTTGGTCCAAACGTACGTCGCGACCGCCCACGGCCCGCCGTCACACACGCTGTCGAACGGCTTTCCGATGATCTGGCGCGCGGCCACCGCCCCGCCCGGGCGCTTGCAGTCGACCGCGCCGGTCCCGAAGTCGACCGCACACGACTCGAACTCGGTGAACGCGGCGACTGCTTGATCCCACGGCAAGTTCGACATGCCGATGATCGTATCGGTGAACGGGCGCATCGGGTGCGGGTGGTACGCGAGGCTCACCGACGGCTCACGCAGGCGGTCGATGACGTCCGGGGCGTGGTCGGCCCACCACGCGGCCTGGTGCTCGCCGCGGTGCACGTTGTGCTCGGCGACGAGCCCGAGGCTGCGCAGCGCGTCGGTCTGCGCGCGGATGTCGTCGACGCCCTCCTCGACGTCCACGATGTTCTCGTAGTGGGAGAACACGCGGAAGTAGAGTGGCTCGGCGGCCACGGCGACGTGGGTCAGCAGGAAGAGCATCGGCGTCCTCCCGCAGCACCTAACGCGCGGTTGGGCGCCGCTGTGGACGACAGCGGCGACGCCGCGCTAAGGTGCCGCCACTGCGGAGGAAGAATGATCCTGGCGTTGTTGTTTGCGTGCGCATCGAAAGAGACGGGTCACACGGGCGAGCACACCGGCACCCCCCCGGCGGGCGGCGACCCGGTCGCGGGAGAGGCGATCTACTCGAGCACGTGCGCGGGCTGCCACGGGGCCGACGGCACGCTCGGCACGGACATCGGCGGCGTTCCGGCGACGGACCTGACCTTCTCGGTGCCGATCACCACCGACGACAACCTGAAGATGATCATGAAGGACGGCATCGGGAACATGCCGGCGCAGCTCTCGGACGACACAGAGATCGAAGACACCCTGGCGTACCTCCGCCAGCAGTTCCCGTAGGCGTGAAGAAGCGCCCGCTCACCTGCCGCGCGCGGTTCATCGACCGCGGCGGCGACGCCTTCATGCCGCAGTCGCGTATGCGCGAGATCCGGTGGGAAGAAGCGGTGATTCGGTCGCGGGTCAGGCGAGAGGGTGGCGGAGACGTCACCATCCGACACGTACACTTCCACTGCCCGTCGGGCTGCTGCTTGGGCACCCCGGTGTGCACGGTGCGGCCGCCAGGCAAAGGCGACGAGGGCGAGCCGTAGCCCTCGTCAGGGGGGCTGGGGTGGCAAGAACCGCGCGCGGGCGAGCAGCTCGAGCGTCGCGACGTCGGCGAGCAGCTTGGCGTGCTTCCGCCGCGCGGCGATCGGATCCGGCGCCGCCGCCAGCGCCTCCAGCAGCGCGGTGACGGCGGGCCACGGCGTCGCGCCCGCCGGCAACGAGAGCGCCGCCCGGATGCGGTCGATCGCCGCCCGGGCGGCGGCGATGTCGCGCTGCGCTGCCGCGACGTCGACCGTGCCCGCTTCGACCTTCTGGAGCAGCGCGCAGTGGTAGGTGCGGCAGGTGCGCGGACGATCGGCGTACACCGTGCACAACGGCTCGGCGAGGCGCGGGCACGGCTGGTCGAAGCACGGCGTCCCGTCGCGCACGACCTTCTCGAGCCCGAGCCGCTCCAGCAGCGCCTCTTCGCCGGGGAACACCCGGGTCCACCGGTGGAGCACGCCGTTGCAGCACAAGCTGCAGGTGGGGCACAGCGCCGCCACCACCTCGTCGCGGGTCAGAACGAGCGCCCGCGGATCAAGTAGGCCGCCCCGGCGTTGTTGCCGCCGGTGGCGTCGGTGGGCTCGCACACCAGCAGGTCGGCGAGGCCGTCGCCGTCGAGGTCTCCGACCGGGCGCGACGGGGAGCCGAACGTGGGGATCGCGGGCGCGGCGCCGGACGTCATGACGTGCAGGTCGGCGTCGTCGACCCGCCAGACGCCGTCGGCGGGCGGCCCGTAGAAGACCCACGCGCCGTCGGCCCACGAGCTGACGACGAGGTCGTCGAGGCCGTCGCCGTCGAGGTCACCGGCGCCCACCCCTTCGCCGACGTAGGTGAACGAGCTGACGCCGCGCACGATCACGTCGGCGCCGTCGATGGTGTCGGAGCCGCCACCGACCGGGCCCCAGAACACCCCGAGCTTGCCGGAGTCGGTGCCGCCCGTGGTGTCGCCGGACGCGCCGATGACCAGCTCGTCGACGCCGTCGCCGTCGAGGTCTCCGGGCACCGCGACGAACACACCGACCGCGTCGGAGACGTCGACGCCGGTGATCTTCAGGTCCGCCGTCGTGTCGGTCGTGGTGCCGCTGACCGGCCCGGACCACACGTACGCCGCGCCCGCGTAGCTATAGCTCGCGAGCCACCAGTGGCTGCCCGGCCCGCCGACCACGAGGTCGTCTTGCCCGTCGCCGTCGACGTCGCCAGCCGCCACCGAGGTGCCGAAGTGCCCCGACGCGACCGTGCCGTTGACCGTGAGATCCGCTTGCGCCGTGATCGTGGTGGAGCCGGCCGGCAACGCACCGGTGAACACGGCGTACGCCGCCCCGACCTGCGTGATGCCGGCGCCGCGCAGATCGCCCGGCGCGCCTACGATCAGGTCGTCGCGGCCGTCGCCGTCGAGGTCGCCGGTCGCGAGGGCGTAGCCGAGGAACGCGTCCGCGACCGCGGTGGTGATGACGGTGTCGGCGTTGGCGCGGGTCAGGGCGGCGGGGAGCGTGGGGGTGTCGAGGTAGATCCACAGCTCGCCGCCGGTGCCGGCGCCGGGCGACCCGACGACGAGGTCGAGCCGGCCGTCGCGGTCGAGGTCGAGCACGACCTGCGCCTGCCCGGTCATGTCGTCGGTCACCTGGCCGGTCAGCGTGTGGTCGGCGACCGCCGCCGCGGTGGTGGTGCCGCCGGCGACCGGGCCGAACGCTGCGTACAACCCGCCTTCGGTGCCGCCGCCGATCCAGGGCACGCCCGGTGCGCCGAGCACGAGGTCGAACGCGCCGTCGCCGTCGAGGTCGGTCGGGTCGGTGAACGGGTAGCCGAGGCCGTCGCCGGTGGCGCCGTAGACGACGAGCCAGGCGTCGGTGGCGGCGTCGACCTCGCCGGTGAGGCGGCACGCGCCCGGGAGGGTGTCGCAGTCATCGTCGAGGTCGTTGAAGCAGACCTCGGCGGCGCCTGGGTTCACGGCGGGGCGGCCGTCGTCGCAGTCGCCGTCGCGGGCGGCGTACCCGGCGGGCGGGTCGCAGCCGGTGATCGGCGCGAGCGTGGTGCCCCAGGAGTCGCCGTCGGCGTCGACGTAGGCGGCGCCGGCGGCGTCGGGGTCGTCGTCGGCGAGCAGGCCGTCGCAGTCGGCGTCGACGCCGGAGCCACACACCTCGGGCGCCCCGGGGAACGCGGCGCTGTCGGCGTCGTCGCAGTCGCCGTCGACCAACGAGGCGTCGGACGGCGGGAAGCACGACAGGTACCAGGCGCCGGTGGCGCCGAAGCCGTCGCCGTCGAGGTCGGGCGCGTAGCTGTCGGCGTCGGACACGTCGGGGTCGTCGTTGTCGGCGAGGCCGTCGCAGTCTTCGTCGCCGCCGCCGCACACCTCGGGCGCGCCCGGGTTGGTCGTCGAGGCGCTGTCGTCGCAGTCGCCGCCGACCGTCGCCCAGGTGCCGACCGGCGCGCACGCGACCACGGTGACGGCGTCGTCCCCGTAGGTGTCGCCGTCGTCGTCGAGGTACCAGAGGGTGGCGGACAGGTCGTCGTCGTCGTCGTCGACGAGCTCGTCGCAGTCGTTGTCGATCTCGTCGCAGATCTCGAGCGCGCCGGGGTGCACGCCGCTGACGGTGTCGTCGCAGTCGGTGCCGTTGCCGACGAAGCCGGTGCCGTCGCACAGCGGCTGGCCGGTGGACGGGTCGCCGAAGCCGTCGCCGTCGAGGTCCTCGTAGTAGTCGATGCCGGCGCCGTCGTCGGCGGTGCCGTCGCAGTCTTGGTCGATGCCGTCGCACACCTCGACCGCGGTCGGGTACACGCCGGCGTCGCCGTCGTTGCAGTCGGTCGGGTCGGTGACGAACCCGATCGGGGGCGCGCAGTGCAGCGCCTCGCCCGCGAGGTCGCCGTAGCCGTCGCCGTCGCCGTCGATGTACCAGGCGGACGCGTCGAGGGCCTCTTCGTCGACCTCGCCGTCGCAGTCGTTGTCGACGCTGTCGCACAGCTCGTCGGCGTTCGCGTTGACCGCGGCGTCTTCATCGTCACAGTCGTCGGAGCCGGCGAAGCCGTCGCCGTCTGCGTCTTTGCCACCGCAGCCGATCGCGAACAGGAGCAAACCGAGCCAGCGCGTCATCCACCCTCCGAACGCCTAAGCATCGCTCCTGACGGGCCCGTCCGCAACCTCACCGGGTCATCGCGGCGCGAACAGGTCCGCCCGATGCCAGGCGACGAACCGGGGGCCGCCGCGGCCGGTGTAGACGGCGGACAGAGGGCGCTCGACGGCGCCGAGGTCGAGGCGGGCGCGGGCGTACCACAGGCCCTCGTGGTGGGGGCCGGGCGGGAGGTGGGCCAGCCACGCGGCGACGAAGACCTCGCCGACCGCGCGCAGCCGGGCGTCGCGCAGGAGCGGGCGCGCCCGACGCCACGACCACAAGTTGACGAGGAAGGTGGCGGCGTCGTGCCAGGCGGGGCCCTCGGACGGGAACGACGGGTGCACGAGGCCGTCCCAGTCGACCACGCCGACGACGCCCCGGTCGATGAGCAGGTTGCGGGCGGTGAAGTCGTTGTGCAGCGTGACCCACGGGCTCGGACCGGGCGCCGCCTTCGCCGCCTCCCAGCGCGTGGACCCGGGCCAACCGGGCGGGGCCGGCAACGGCAGGTCGGCGAGCGCGGGGCCGTCGCGCGCGGTGAGCGCGTGAAAACGGCCGAGCCACGTGCCGATCGCGGCGGCGATCGGCATCGGGTCGCCGAGCCCCGCGACCGCGCGCGCGAGGGTC
>CAIUDO010000139.1 GCA_903897935.1 uncultured Pseudomonadota bacterium | reverse complement strand
GAGGACGACGTCGCTCCTCGGTCACGTGCTCCAGCACGCTCCCTCCTCGCGAACGGCCCGGTCAACTACGTTGACCGGGCCTCGCCGCCCTCGCACGGGCCTCGCTCAGCGCACTCGGTCCGCGCTTCCCCGAAGACTGCTGTCTCCCGGTCGCGCGCTACGTGCGGTTCGAGCTTCGGGGCTGCGGCAGGTGACGGGCCGGAACGGTTCTACGCCGCGTACTTCGGGGATCCGCGCGCTCAGGATCGTGTCCGAGCGTTGTTGGCGCGTGTTCGTCTCTGGGGTCGTCGATAGGTCGCCGGGCGCAGACTCGGCGCTCTGTGTGGGGCTCGTGAGGGCCAAGACCAGGGCGTGCACCGTCACGACGCCGCGGCACGGGTCGTCGTCGAGGCGCCCACCAGCGCCGCGATCCACCAAGATCCCCGGTGCGATCGGGACCTACCGAGGCGCGGGCCGCGCGGCCTTGACCGCCCCCGGTTCGGCCCGACACACTCCGCCCGGCTGGGCGGACGCCCACCACGAGGAGCACCCATGCCTGGATCGGATCATCACGCGGACGTCGTCATCGTTGGAGCAGGAGGCGCCGCGCTCGCCGCCGCCGTCGCCGCGCTCGAGGAGGGCGCGTCGGTCACGCTGCTGGAGGCCGGCGACAGCCCCGGCGGCACCACCAAGGGCTCGGGGGGCGCGTTCTGGATCCCCGACAACGACCTGATGCGCGCCGCGGGCGTGCAGGACCCGCGCCCCGACGCGCTGAGGCTCATGGCGCGCTTGTCGTTCCCGTCGTTGTACGACCCGAACGCCGACGACCTCGGCGTCGGGGCGCACGCCTACGCCATGCTCGGCGCTTATTACGACGAAGCCGGGCCGGCGATCGCCCGCCTGATGGCCGTCGGCGCCATCAACGCGATCATCTTGCCGACCCTCGGCAGCTCGCCGAGCCCGATCTCCGATCCCGACTACCACGCAGAGCTCCCGGAGAACGTCGCGCCGTACGGCCGTGTGCTCACCGCGGTCACGCCGCCCGGCGCGATGGCGTGGCCCGGTCAGTTCCTCGTCGACGGCCTGGTCGCGCACGTGACCGGCCGCGGCGCCCGCATCCTCACCGGCCACCGGGCGACCGGCGTGCGCCAGAACGGCGCCGGCGACGTGATCGGCGTCGAGTACGAGCACGCGGGGGGCGCGGGGTTCATCCGCGCGCGACGCGGCGTGGTGTTCGCGACCGGCGGGTTCGCCCACGATCCCGAGAAGCTCCTGGCGCACCTCCGCGGGCCCGTCTTCGGGAGCGGCAGCGCGACGACGGGCACCGGCGTCTTCCTCGACATCGCGACCCGGCTGGGGGCCCAGCTCGGCAACCTGAGCAACGGCTACTACTACCAAGCGGCCCTCGAAGAGCTGGTCCAGAACGGCGGCGCCGTGCTCAACCCGTTCACCCACTGCTTCTTGCCGTACGGTGACAGCATGATCATCGTGGGCAAGCACGGACGGCGCGTCGTCAACGAGAAGGCGATGTACCACGTTCGCGCACAGTCGCACTTTCACTGGTCCGGGACCGAGTACCCGAACCTGGTACAGTTCCTCGTCTACGATCAGGCGGTCGCCGACGAGCCCACGTTCTGGCCGTGGCGCGGGTGCGTGCCGCTGCCGGGCTTCCCGGCGCCGTGGGTCGTCCGGGGTGACACCGTCGAAGCGCTCGCCGCGGCCTTGTCCGAGAAGCTCGACGCGCTGCGCGGGCGCCGCGCCGGAACGGCGGTCGTCGGCCCCGACGTGGCGTTGACCGCTGACTTCGCCGACGCGTTGCGCGCGACGATCGAGCGGTTCAACCAGATGGCGACGACCGGCGTCGACGAGGACTTCCACCGCGGCGAGACGCCGATCCAGCCGGCGTGGCAGGGCCCGTCGCGCGGCCACCCGAATCGGACGATGCACCCGATCGACCTGAACGGGCCGCTCTACGCGATCCCGCTCGGCGCGGCGCTGCTCGACACGTGCGGCGGCCCGGTGATCGGCCCCGACGCCGCGGTCCGTCGCGTCGACGGTACCAGCGTGCCCGGGCTGTACGGCGCGGGCAACTGCGTCTCCGGCCCGGTGGGCCAGGGCTACTGGGGCGCGGGCGGCACGATCGGCCCGGCGCTCACGTTCGGGTTCGTCGCCGGGCGGAGCGCGGCGCGGCAGCACGGGCGCCCGGACTGAGCCCAGACGCAGGGGGCCCGGGGGCTTGGCGGCGCCCCCGTCCGCCCGCGCTCGCTGTGCGAGGAACGAGTTTGTAGCCGATGATCCATCACTGACCGCCGCGGATTTCCTCGCGTGTCGCCGGTCGTCCGGACATGTGCTCCCGGTCCAACCTGGAGGCCACCGTGTCCATCGTTCACCGCTCCGCCGTCTCCCCCAAGCCGCTCACCGGCAGCCCGCTCACCGCCGTGTCCGACGCCGCGCGCGAGACGCTCGCCGACGTGTCGGCGAACCTCGGGCCGTACGCCATGATCGGGCTGGTGTTCTTGCTGGCGGGCATGGTCGTCACGGTGATCCCGACGCTCGTCACGATGGGGGTCACGGCGGTCGGCGCGGCGCTCGCGCTCGCGGCGTCCGGGGTCGCGATCGTGGGCGCGGCGCAGGCGCTCGAATCGGGCGCCGAGACGCTGGGCGCGGCGGTCGTGGTCCTCACCGTCGCGAGCTACGCCTTCATGTTCGTCGTCACGGTCGTGTTCGCGGCGCTCATGGTGCTCGGGACCACCGCGCTGTCCCCCCTCGTCGCCGCCACGATGCGCGCGATGGCCGCCCACCAGCGCGGGGAGCGGGCGCTGTCGGCGCGCGCCGTCCTGGCGGACATGCGGCTCGACGCCCCCGTGATCCTCACCGTGTTCGTGCTGCAGAGCGTGTCGCTGGCCGCCGCGTTGCTCGGCGGCGTCGGGGTCATCGTGCCCGCGGTGCTGTTCGCGTTCGCGGTGCCGCTGGTGGTCCTGCACGGCGACCGGCCGATGGCGGCGTTCCGGCGCTCCGCCGCCCACGCGCGCGCGCACCTCGGCTGGCACGTCGGGTACGCGCTTTGTGTCATGGGCGTCTCCCTGGTCGCCAACTACGTGCCGGTCGTCGGCCCGATGTTCGCGTTGTCCTTGTATGTCCGCATGGCTCGACACGTGTTCGGCGACGCCCCGCCGGTTGTGTTGCGCCGGGCCGCGTGAGGGGCCGGGACGGACGGCGTGTAGCATCACCAGGGCTTGGAGGGGTGGATGCGCGCGTCGTGCCACTGTGGGGCGGTCGTCCTCGAGGTCGACGACTCGTTCAGCCAGCTCACCGCGTGCAACTGCTCGATCTGCGGGCGCTTGGGCGCGCTGTGGGCGTACACGACGCAGGCGCGGGTCACCGTCAAACACGCGCCCGACGCGCTCGCTTCGTACGCGTGGGGCGACCGCACGATCACGTTCCACCATTGCCGTGTGTGCGGGTGCACCACGCATTACACGGGCCTCGGGGCGCAAGCGACGGATCGGGTCGCGGTCAACGCGCGGTTGTTGCCCCTCGACCCCGCCGCGCCGGTGCCGGTCCGGAGGTGGGACGGCCGCGACAGTTGGTCGTCGCTCGGGGTGCACGACGCCTGGCCGTGGTGACGCTGCGGCGCCTCGCAGGGTTCGTACCTGGTGTTCGAGGACGGCCCGAGCGTCGACGTACGCCTGCAGTGGGCGTCGTACTACGACGCCGCCGACCAGGCGGGGCAATCCCGCTTGTGGGGTGGCATCCACATCTGGCCGGACGACGGCGAGGGGCGGGTGCTCGGCTCCGCGCGCCGACGCCTCAGTCGGCGCGGACGAGGCGGCCCTCGCGCACCTCGAGCCCGTGCTTGTCGCGCAGCGCGATGGCCAGATCGTGGCCGGCGACGTCCAGCAT
>CAIUDO010000138.1 GCA_903897935.1 uncultured Pseudomonadota bacterium | reverse complement strand
GCTTCGGCTTGGATCGGCGCCGGGAACAGGGCCGGGTTCGAGCTGCCCTGCACGACGAGCTCGAGCGTGACGGCGCCGCCGACCTCGACCGCGGTCCGGGACACCGATCCGGTGAGGGTGAACGCGCCGACGAGGCCAGAGGCGTCCGGCGGCCCTGGGGGCAAGGGCGCGACCGACAGCGCGATCGGCTCGGACGAGAGCGTCTTCCGGACGACGTCGGCGCGCCCGAACATGTCGTCGAACAGGGGGTTGCCGCCGGTGCGGCGCTTACGCTCCGCGATCACGGCGGCGTCGACCCGCGCGGGCGGCAGCACGACGTCCCCAGCTTGCTGCACCACGACGCCCTTGCGCAGCTCGGTCACCTGCCACGTACGGTTGCCGACCGTTGCTTCGTACTCGCGCTGCTCACCGACGTCGAAGAACGTGGCCCCGGCGACCTCCGGCAGCTCGAGGCGGGCGTCGGCGAGCCGGGCCCGTCGGAACAGCCGGAGCGTCATGATGATCTGCTGGCCGACGACCGGGCTGTCATCCGACACGGAGGCGGTCAGGTACACGTCTTCGTTCGACGTCGGCGCGGAGATCGACCCGCGTTCCTTGACGACCACACGGAGCGGCGCGGACGCCTGCGTCGTCCCGTCCGCGCGCACGGTGAACGAGCCGAGCTCAAAGGTCCCGGGCTTCTCGGCCACCACCAGGTAGCTCCACGTCACCGAGCGGCTCTGGCGCCCGTTCACGAACGAGATCGACGTGCTCTGGCCGGCCGACGCGAGCTGGCCCCACGGGACCGCGGGGGGCGACGGCGCGCCTTCGGGATCTCCGTCGACGACGACGTCGACGCGAACCCGATCGCCGACCGCGATCTCCGTGCGGTCGATGGTCGCGGTGACGCCCGCGAGCGCCAGGGTGGCGAGGAGGGTGAGCAGCATCACCAGTCCTTGCCGCCGCTCGGCTTGACCTTGGCGTCGGGGCCCGGCGGTGGGCGTCGCTCTTGCAGGGCCTCGATCAAGCGCAGGGCGGCGTCGGCGGGGAGGGTGGCCTGCATCGGGACACCGTCGGGGACCCCGTCGTCGTCGGAGTCGGGGTCGTTCGGATCCGTCTCGCCAGCGGACACCGCGCCGTCGCCGTCGGCGTCTTCCTCGCCGTCGCTGAGGCCGTCGCCGTCGGTGTCGGCTCGGGTCGGGTCGGTCGGGTTCTGCGCGGCCTGCTCTTGTTCGTCGGAGAGGCCGTCGCCGTCCTGGTCGCCCGGCTGCGGCGCGCCCGAGGGCTCCTGCTGTTGCTCGCCGTCTTGCGGCGTTTGTTCGCCCTCTTGTTGCTCCTGTTCGCCGTCCTGGGGCTCCTGCTCGCCGTCTTGCGGCTCCTGCTCGCCGTCTTGGGGTTGGTCCTCTGGCGGCTGCTCGCCATCCTGCTGCTGCTGCTGCTGGTCTTGCGCCTGTTGTTGGCGGCGCTCCAGCTCCTGGCGGGCGAGCTCGAGGTTGAACCGGGCGTCTTCGTCGTCGGGGTTCGCGTCCAGCGCGCCCTCGAACGCCTTGATCGCGTCTTCCAGCCGGCCGGACGCCCACGTGGTGTTGCCGAGGCCATACAGCGCGCGGCTCTTGAGGCCGGGGTCGGTCGCGGAGGCCGCGACCTCGGTGAAGGTGCGCTCGGCGTCGTCGAGCTTGCCAGCTTTGTACGCCGCCGCCGCCTGGTTCATCCGCACCGCGAGGTCGGCGGGGTCGTCGGCGCGCAGGCCCGCGAAGCCCGCGAGCGCCTCGAGGTACCGGCCGGCCGCGTAGTCCTCCCACGGGTCGCTGGCGTAGGCGGTGCCGAGCATGATGGCGAGAAGCATGTTCATCTCATGTTTCTCCTGGTACCGCGGCAGGCTTGCGAACCGCGTTCGTGCGCTCGACGAGCAGCAGCACGATCGCGAGGGCGACGAGCCACGCGTAGCGGTCGTTCCAAGTCTTTCGCAGGCCGCCGGCGCGGTCCTCCGCCGTGGTCTGCTGCTTGATCCCGAGGTCGTACACCTGCTGAAGGTCGACGTCGCCGAGCGTGG
>CAIUDO010000137.1 GCA_903897935.1 uncultured Pseudomonadota bacterium | reverse complement strand
GCGACGGGCGCCGGCAACGTGGTCCTGGTGGGTGGTGACGTCGTGTACGTGCCCGAGAGCATGGTCACGGTGATGGGCCAGGTGCAGACCCCCGGCGACGTGCCGCTCCGGGACGGGCTCACCGTCGCGACCGCGGTGGCAGCGGCGGGCGGCGCGCTCGAGACCGCCAACCTCGGGCGCGTGTTCGTCTTGCGCGGCGACGAGCGGCTGCGCGTCAGCTTACGCCGGGTGCAGAAGGGCAAAGCGGCGGACGTGGAGCTCGAGCCCGGCGATCGGGTGTTCGTCGGGCTGTCGGTGTTGTGAACGGGAGGTGGGTGTGCGCGTTTTGGTAACGGGCGGCGCGGGCTACATCGGGTCGCACCTCGTCGTCGCTTTGCTCGGCGCGGGGCACGACGTCGTCGTGCTCGACAACCTGGTGACCGGGTACGCCGAGGCGGTGGTGCGCGCGCAGGAGCTGGGTGGGCGGCCGGTCCGGTTCGTCCACGGAGACGTCGGCGACGCCTCCGCGGTCGGCGACGCGCTCGACGGCGTCGGCGCGGTCCTGCACCTCGCGGCGGGCAAGATGGTCGGGCAGTCCATGGAGATCCCGGAGTACTACTTCCGGAACAACCTGGCGGGCATGGCGGTGCTGCTCGAGGGCATGGTGGCGGCCGGCGTGCGGTCGATCGTGTACTCGTCGAGCGCCGCGGTGTACGGCGGGCAAGACGTGGTGCCGATCCCGGAGACGGCGCCCCGGCGGCCCGACAGTCCGTATGGGATGACGAAGGCGCACGGAGAGGATCTGCTGGACTGGATGGCGTCCCGCCGTGGGTGGTCCGCGATCTCGTTGCGTTACTTCAACCCGGTGGGCGCGCACGCGTCGGGCCGGATCGGCGAGGCGTTCGAGTCGGCGCAGAGCCTGGTCCCCCGCGCGCTGATGGCGCTGCGCGGCGGGCCGATCCTGCGGGTGTTCGGCGACGCGCACCCGACCCCGGACGGCACCTGCCAGCGCGACTACATCCACATCGACGACCTCACGCGCGCCCACCTGGTCGCGCTGCGGGCGATCGAGGCGCCCGGGCACGTCGTCTACAACGTCGGGACGGGCCGGCCGCACAGCGTGCGCGAGGTGATCGCGTCGTGTGGGCGCGTCGTCGGGCGGCCGGTGCCGTTCGTCGACGCGCCCCCTCGCCCGGGTGACCCCGCCGTCTCGCTCGCCGACCCGTCGAAGATGGCTCGTGAGCTCGGTTATCGTGCCGAGCGGTCCCTCGACGACATGGTCGCGTCGGCGTGGCGGTGGCTGGAGCAGAACCTGGACGGCTACCCGAAGTGACGCTCTGGTGGCTGCTCGCGTGCGCGCGCCCAGCGGAGGTCCGCGTCGCGCCGCCCCCCGAGCCGCCGACAGGAGCGCCGCTGTTCGGGTTCTGGGGCATGAACGGGTACCTCACGCCCGATGGCCTCGCCGACGTGCAGGAACGGTTCGGAGCGACGGTGCTGCAGACGGCTACGCGGCACCCGGAGTATGCGGTACAGACGCTGTTGCCGATGGCGCGCGACGCTGGGTTTCGCGTCACGCTTCGGTTGACCGGCGATCACCCGCGGTACACCACCCCGGACGGCGACTTCGATCTCGCGGCGTGGAAGGGGATGCTCGACCCGTGGTCGGGTTCGGGCGTCGAGGCGTTCATCGATGACGGCACGTTGGTCGGGCACATGCTGCTCGACGACATCCACAACTTCGAGGGGCAAGATCCCGACGGCGCGGCGTTGGACGAGATGGCGCGGTACAGCCACGAGCTGTTCCCGGACCTGATGGTGTTCGTGCGGGAGCGGGCCACGGAGATGCCGGAGCCGCCTGGGGGGCGGTACCACCACGTCGACGCGGTCGTGCATCAGTACAAGGCGTCGCACGGGGACGTCGACCGGTTCGTGGTGGTCGAAGGGGCGCGCGCGAAGGCCCTCGGGGTCGGGGTGATCGCGGGGCTCAACATCGCGAACGGCGGGGACGGGTCGAGCGGCCAGCCGGGGTGGCAGGAGGGGCGGTACGCGATGTCCGGGGCGGAGATCTTGGCTTATGGGTCACGGCTCGCGGATGAGCCCGGGGTGCTCGGGCTGCTCGCCTGGGAGTACGACGGTGAGGAGCGCTGGAGCGATGGGAGCGTCGGGTCGGCGTGGTTCGACCAGGAGGCTCAGCGATCGGCGCTGCTCGGGTTGTCGCGCCGGCTGGTCGGGGCGACGGCGGTCGCGCCGCCGGGTCGCTGACCAAGACCTTGAACAAGTGGTCAGCAGTCAGCGGTCAGCGGTCAGCCCGGTCAAAGCCATGCATCGCTCAGCGGCAGTCGACCGGTTGTTCGCGTTCAGGTGAAGGTAGATTGGGTCACCATCGCGCCATTATTAAGCTGGAAGCTGATGGCTGATGGCTGATGGCTCGGCCCTGCACTTGTTTTGGGCCTAGATGCGCTACGGACTGGCGCCCTCAGGCTTCCTCGCGCCTCCATCCGGTACGGAGCATGGGGTCGGGCGAGGTGAGCGTTGCTGTCGGCGGAGCACGAGGCGTTGTTGGAGGTGCTCCGGCGTGACCTGACGCTGTGGCGCCGGTTGCTCGGGCGTTTTCTGGACGTCGCCTTGGACGAGATCACGCTCGCGGAGCCGGTGAGCGAGTCGCTCGGGCCCGTCGTCCCGGTGGAGCGGCGCGCGGACATCGTGTTGAGCGCGTTGCGAGCGTCGGAGCGATTGGTGATCGTCTTGGAGGTGCAGCTGCGCCGTGACCCGGAGAAGCGCTGGGTATGGCCGACCTACCTCGCCGCTGCTCGTGATCGGCACCGGTCGGCCGCGATCCTGGTGGTGGTGGTGTTCGACCTTGGCGTTGCACGGTGGGCTGCGGAGCCGATCGTGCTTGGCCCTGGGTTGTCAGCGGTTCACCCGCTGGTGCTCGGTCCGGAGGACATCCCCGTGGTGACGGACCCTGGGGCGTCCGCGGAAGAGCTCGTGATCTCGGCGTTGGCGCACGGGCGGGGCGGGGAGGGCATGTTGATCGGCGAGGCGGCGGTGGCGTCGCTCGCACGGCTCGACACCGACCCTCGGCGAATCTACACTGACCTCATCTTGTCGGCGTTGGCCCCGGCCGCGCAGCGACACATGGAGACCCTGATGCGAAGCAACTACGCGTACCAGAGCGACCTGTTCCGGCGCCTCGTCTCCGAAGGGCGGCAGGAAGGGCTCGAAGTCGGACGACAAGAAGGTAGGGAAGAAGGTCGGGAGAAGGGTCGGGAAGAGGGGTGGCGCGCAGCGCTCCGCGCCGGTGTGGTGGCGGTGCTCGAGGCGCGCGGGATCGTGCTCACGATCGACGAGCACCTGCGCCTTGGGGCAGAGCAAGACCTCGTCACGCTTCAACGCTGGCTCACCCAGGCCGCCACCGCGCGCTCGTTCGCAGAGGCCATGCGCGCATCGGCCTGAGCCGCAATGCGGCCCCGTGGCCCACCGTCGCGCCGCCGCCCACGAGTCGTGCTTCCTCGTCCGCGGAAGAGCACGGGCGAGGCGGAAGGGCATGTTGATCGGCGAGGCAGCGGTGGCGTCGCCCGCGCGGCGCGACACGGACCCGCGGCGAATCTACACGGACCTCATCTTGGCGGCGCTGGGCCCGGCCGCGCAACGACACATGGAGACCCTGATGCGAAGCAACTACGCGTACCAGAGCGACCTGTTCCGGCGCCTCGTCTCCGAAGGGCGGCAGGAAGGGCTCGAAGTCGGACGACAAGAAGGTCGGGAAGAAGGTCGACAAGAAGGTAGGGAAGAAGGTCGACAAGAAGGTAGGGAGAAGGGTCGGGAAGAGGGGTGGCGCGCGGCGCTCCGCGCCGGTGTGGTGGCGGTGCTCGAGGCGCGCGGGATCGTGCTCACGATCGACGATCACGGGCGCCTTGGCGCAGAGCACGACCTCGTCACGCTTCAGCGCTGGCTCACGCAGGCCGCCACCGCGCGCTCGTTCGCGGAGGCCGTGCGCGCGCTCGGCTGACCCGCAGGCGCCGTCGTCAGTCGGCCCCGAGCCACCGCCACGCGTCGTCCTCGATCTTGCGCCCGCCGACGTCGGACGTCGACAACGTCACCGCGATCGTGAGGTCGACCTCGGGCCGGCGCGACCACGAGCTCGCGTAGCCCGGGGACTTACCTTGGTGGCCGATCGACCAGCCGTCGTCCCACGGGTCGATCCCGACCCCGAGGCCGTAGCGGACCGCGCCGCCGTCCGTGTGGACGCGCTCGGTCATCCACGCCCGGTGGGTGTCGTCGAGCAGGCCACCGGCCAACAACGCGTCGCCGAAGCGCGCAACGTCGGTCGCCGTGCTGACGATCGCCCCCGCCGCCCACGAGTTGTCGGAGTGGGGGTGGTCCGTGCAGTCCCGCAACACCCCCGTCACCTCGTCCGTCTCGTATCCGCGGGCCCGGTCGCCGCCGCCGACCGTCGTCCGGGTGAGGTCGAGCGGCACGATCAGGCGCTCGTAGACGAGGTCCTCCCACGCCTGGCCGGTGGCGCGCTCCGTCGCGCGACCCAGCAACAGGTACCCCGCGTTGCTGTAGCGCCAGACCGCCCCGGGCGCCGATGTGACGCCGTCGGCGTAGGTCAGCGCCAACAGCTCGTCGACGCTCCACGGCCGGTCCGCCTCCGCCCAGTACGCGTCGAGGTCGGCGTAGTCGGAGAGGCCGGAGGTGTGACCCAGCAGGTGGCGGAGCGTGATCACCCCGCCGTTCGGCACCCCGTCGACCCACGCCCCGATGGGATCGTCGACCGACCAGACGCCGTCTTGATCGAGCAGCATCACCAGCGCCGCCGTGTACGGCTTGGTCAGGCTGCCCAACCGGTACCGGGTGTCGACGGTGGCGAGGGTTCCGCCGTCCAGCGTGAGGGTGCCCGTCGCGCCTTCGAAGATGACCTCGCCCGACGCGATGACGGTCAGGCTGGCGGCGGGGGCGTCGAGGGCGCGCGCGCGCCGCTCCAGCAGCGCCTGCAGGTCGTCGGCGCGGC
>CAIUDO010000136.1 GCA_903897935.1 uncultured Pseudomonadota bacterium | reverse complement strand
TCGCCGTCGTGGTGCAGCCACGATCCGACGATCACGCCGTCCGCGCCCCCCGGTCGGGGACAGGTCGGCGAGGTGCCGCTGCCGACCCACACCGGCGCGCCGGGGGCCGCGGCGCGCACCTCGAGCACGTCCGCGGCCGAGGTCGGCCGGCCGGTGCCGGCGCCCGAGACGACCAACGCGTCGACGCCGCTCCGCGACCACGTGTCGTGCGCGACGTCCGCCAGCCGCTGCGCGCCGAGCGGCACCGCGTGCTTCACGTGCACGTCGGCGATGACGCGCACCGCTGCCCCGAGGCGGTTCCGCTCCAGGAGCGTCTGCCGGGCCCGCCCGGTGAGCACCCCCTGATCGGCGACCATGACCCCAGAGTGTACGTTTACCCTTATGAAATCAGCACCCGTCGCCGCCGCGACCGCCAACGCTGCCAACGCGTCGTTCCGCAGGACGTTGACCCCGAGGCACAACGAAGGGGCCGCCTCCCGCGCCGCGAGCACGACCCGGGTCATCTGCGCGACCGTCGCCACCGCGACCTCGTCCGCGTCGAACGGCGCGTCCCCGAGGTTCTCGACGATGAGCCCGTCGAACCCGGCCTGCACCAGCGTGACCACGTCGGCGCGCGCGCGCTCCACGATCCGCGCCAGCCCCGGCGACGGCCGCGGGCTGCCCGGCAACGGCGCCAGGTGCACGACCCCGACGAGCCCCCCCCACACGGGCCCGATCACAGCAGCCAGATCACGTTGACGAGCGCGAAGGTCGGGATCAAGAACAGGGCCGCCCAGGCGCAGTAGCCGAAGAACGACGGCATCTTGTAGCCGGCGTGGATCGCGATCGCGCGCACCATGAAGTTCGGGCCGTTGCCGATGTAGCTACCGGCGCCGCAGAACACGGCTCCGAGCGAGACCGCCCCGAGCACCCGCCCGAAGTCGCCGAGCGCGAGCGCCTGCAGGTTGTTGGCGTCGGTGCACGCCGGGTCGACGCCGCACGCCAACGCGGCAAAGGTCACGTACGTCGGTGCGTTGTCGAGGAACGCCGACAACGATCCCGTCGCGATGAAGTACTGCCACGGCTCCGTCACGCCGAGCGCGCTGCCCCGGGCCTCCAGGAGCGCCGTCGCCGGGATCATCGCCAAGAAGATCCCGATGAACAGCGCTCCCACTTCCATGATCGGCGCCCACGAGAACGAATTGCGCACGCGCACCGCCCGCGGGGTGATCAAGACCGACACCCCTGCGAGCCCGACCATCACGATCTCGCGCGCGTAGTAGTGCCGGAAGTCGACGACGTCCTTGTTCGGTGAGAGCAGGAGGATCGCGGCGGTGACCCCCGCCAGCAACAAGAAGTTCCACGCCCCCTCGAACGCCAACGGCTCCACCGAGCGCTCGTCGGCCGCGATCTGCTTCTTCTCTTCCTTACGGTACTCGATCGTGTCGAGCACGAAGAACACCACGAGCAAGACCGTGACCGCGAACAACCACGGCTGCCACAAGTTCTGCACCGTCCAGAAGAACGGGACGCCACGCAAATAGCCCAAGAACAGGGGCGGATCCCCGATCGGCGTGAGCGTCCCGCCCACGTTCGACACCAAGAAGATGAAGAACAACGGGATGTGCCAGGTCCGCTTCCGCTCCGCGTTGGTGCGCAGCATCGGGCGAATCAGCAGCATCGACGCCCCGGTGGTACCGATGATGTTGGCGACCACCGCCCCGATCGCCAGGAAGACCGTGTTGACCGTCGGGGTAGCGCGCAGATCGCCGCGCAACAGGATGCCGCCCGAGATCGCGTACAGCGACAACAACAACGCCATGAACGAGACGTACTCGGCGATGGCGTGCTTGAGCGCGTGACCGGCAGCGTGCCCGAGCGCGCCGTGATCCACGAACGACGTGTAGAGCAGCCACCCCGCGACCGGCGACGCCCAACCGAGCGCCACGAGCAGCTGGTTCCGGTTGCTGTGCCAGAAGTGCTCCGCGAAGTTCGGCATGAGCGCGATCGACAAGAGTAAGCCAGCGAACGGAATTACGGCCCACGGTGCGAACGCGTCACCTAGCCCCTCGGCCGCCATCGCTGGGGCCGGCAGGAGCGCCACCAGCGCCACGACCAGCCAAGCGAGCGGACCGCACGCCGGGGACCCCCCTCGCTGCGCACGCTGTTGATGCATCACGCCTCCGGCCGGGACGGTACCAGCCGGCGGCTGGCTACAGGCGTAAAGTCGAAGTGAGCGCGACGATCCGTCAACGGGTCCCGACGTCGTCCTCGGTACCGCTCGCGCTGCCGACGCTGATCAAGAACACGCCCTCGAACTGGTACGCGCCTGGCGGCAAGCCGTCCGCGACCGACGCGGGCCGCTCACCTGCGAACTGCTCCGCGGTGCCAGCGACGCCGAGCACCCAAACCGGGCCACCGTCTTCTTGCACGTACAACCCGAACAAGTTGGACGGATCAAGCTCGAGGTCGGCCAGCGCGGGCAGCAGATCCGCGTCCATCGCGCCGATGCCGAGGCCCAGCGTGCTCGGCAACGGGCCTGGACAGTCGGTTCGGTCCTTCGGGCGCACGAGCTGGAGGTCCCACCACGCGTAGACGGTCGGCCCCGCGGGCGCCGCGCCCGACGCAACCGAGACCACGTCGGTCGCGACCGTGCACGCCTCCACGCCATCGAGCCAAAAGGAAGCCAGCACCTCGCTCGCGCTGTCCCCTTCCGACACCCAGCCCGCCGCGTCCACCCCGATCGCACCTCGCCACGTGCGCCACTCGGAGGCCACCGCAGGTGGCGACCCGGTCTCGGTAGGCGCTGGGGTCGTTGCCGAGCTGGCACCGGAGTCGCGAGACCCTGGCTGGATGGCAGCGTCCGAGCACGCGGTCGCCACCACCAACGCACCAGCGAAGCCCACCACGCGCGCCGCAGCCAGCGCCGATCCACCGTGAGGGTTCATGCGGGCCTCCCGCGCACCCTGGGAGCAAGATCCGGACCAACGCCAAAAGAGTAGATGGATCCCTGGACGACAGCGACGCCGCCAGCGCCGACCCACGAAGACCACGACGCGCCGGTCGCGCTCAATCCAGGCTCCACGCGTACGCCGGCCAGAGCACGAAGGCCTGCGTGTCGTCCCACACGGGCTCGACCGCGGCGCCGCGGGTGTCGAGCGCCTCCGGCCAACCCCAACCGAACGGCTCCCAGCCCGCGCCATAGTCGGCGTAAACCCCCAAGGACTGGCCGGGATACGGGTCGAGGGCCACCAAGTCGTCTGGTACCGCGCCGATCGCGACCCCGCGGAGCGCGAGCCAGCCCTCGTCGGCGGCCCGGTCACTGTCGCAGTCGGACTCCAACAACGCAGGGCGCATCTCCCACGCTTGCGTACACGCCGGGCACGTCGGATCCGGCGTGCGCTCGAGCCCGAACAGCTCGAGCACCACCGAGCAGACGTAAAAGCGCTCGTTCAACTTCTTCTTCCACGGCTCCGCGTACAGCTCCCAGGTCTGGAAGCCGTAGACATCTCCGCCGTCCGACGGCTCCACCCAGATCGGATCGAGCGCCCACACCGGCGTCTCGGTGTCGGCGCACCCGGCGAGCACGGCGAACCCGAACCACGCACCCCGCATCGAAGCTCCCCCGATCAAGCTAGCCGACCGCCGACACGACCGCACCCGCTGCGCTGCCGCCGGAGCGTGATCCGGTGGCGTATACTGCCCGCCGGGAGGGCGCGTGTGGTGGACCCTGGCGGCGCGGGCGTTCGCGGCCTGCGGCGATGACCCCGAAGAGACCATCGTGCGTGCGGCATCCTCGCTGGAGACGGCGTTCACCCAGATGGACGCCGATCTCACCGAGCGTTCGCGCCGCGAGCTGCTCGAAGCCCTGCCGTGCTTACGCCACGAGCCGGCCGACGTCGTCGCGGTGCACCGTGCGATCGCGCTCGGCGCGTTCTTCGCGGGCGAAGACCGCGAGAGCGAGCTCAGCTGGGCCGCCGTGCGCGCCCTCGACCCGGGGTGGGCACCGCCCGCGTCGTTGTTGGTGCCGGGCTCGCCGGCCGACCAACGGTTCCAGCACGCCAACCCGAGCGGGCAGACGCTCCCGCTCACCCAACCGCTGCCGGGCGGCTGGACCGTCGACGGCGTACCCGCCCACGCGGTGCCGACCGACCGCGCGTTCCTGCTCGTAGGGCGGGACCAAGGTGGCGTCGTTTGGTCCGGCTACGTGTACGAGCCCGCCGACGTGCCCTGGGTGCCGCTGCCTTCTGCGGCGAGGCGCCGCGCGCGCGC
>CAIUDO010000135.1 GCA_903897935.1 uncultured Pseudomonadota bacterium | reverse complement strand
GATCTCCCCCAAGAGTTCACATCGACGGGGAGGTTTGGCACCTCGATGTCGGCTCATCGCATCCTGGGGCTGGAGTAGGTCCCAAGGGTTTGGCTGTTCGCCAATTAAAGCGGTACGCGAGCTGGGTTTAAAACGTCGTGAGACAGTTTGGTCCCTATCTGCCGTGGGCGCAGGAGAGTTGAGAGGATCTGTCATTAGTACGAAAGGACCGAGATGGACGCACCTCTGGTGTGCCGGTTGTCGCGCCAGCGGCACTGCCGGGTAGCCACGTGCGGACGGGATAAACGCTGAAAGCATATAAGCGTGAAACCCACCTCGAGATGAGCTCTCCCTGAAGGACCCAGGAAGACTACCTGGTTGATAGGCGAGGCGTACAAGCGCAGCAATGCGTTCAGCGTACTCGTACTAATTGTCCGTTTGGCTTTTTCACCGCGTTCGATCGACTGTAAACTTCGACAAGGCTTCGACCCCATCCCTGTGCGCATTCCCATCCGTTTGGCTGGTGACGATAGCGTAGAGGTTCCACCCGATCCCATTCCGAACTCGGCAGTTAAGCTCTACAGCGCCGATGGTACTGCAGGGGCCACCCTGTGGGAGAGTAGGACATCGCCTGCCTCTGAACCCCCGCGCGGCTTACGCTGCGCGGGGGTTCTTCGTTTGGGTCTGCGCCGGAGAGTCGCATGATCGTCGACGCCTGGATTCAGCACCCCTCACCGGCGTTCCTCGCGGACGAGTTGTTCGTCTCGCTGCGCCGTTGGCTGGGGCTCACCACCATCCCCGACGTCATCCCTGACGCGTTCACGATCGGCGGGCTCGACGCGGCCGGCGTGGACGTCGGCCTGGTCACCGCGTGGTGGGGTCCACGCGGCCCGATGTTGTCGAATGACGACGTCGCGGCGATGGTCTCGCGGCACCCTGGGCGTCTGTACGGGGTAGGCTCGGTAGATTTGCGGAGGCCCGTCGCGGCGGCCCGCGAGGTGCGCCGCTGCGTCGAGGAGCTCGGGTTCGTCGGGATCCGTCTTCTGCCGTGGTTGTGGGAGCTCCCTCCGGATGATCGCCGATATTACCCGGTGTACGCGGCGTGCGTCGAGGCCGGTGTTCCGTTCTGCTTGCAGGTCGGCCACGCTGGTCCGATGCGCGGGAGCGAGTACGGTCGCCCGATCCCGCACGTGGATCGGGTCGCGCTCGACTTCCCAGAGCTCACCATCGTGTGCGGGCACATCGGCTACCCGTGGACGGACGAGATGATCGCGCTCGCGACCAAGTACCCGTCGGTGTTCATCGACACGAGCGCGTACAAGCCGTCCCGCTTCCCGCCGCAGCTGGTCACCTACCTGCGGGGGCACGGGCGGAAGAAGGTGCTGTTCGGGTCCAACTGGCCGATGATCGCGCCAGCGGCCTGCCTCGCCGAGCTCGACGAGCTCGGCCTCGACGACGAGGCCCGGGGCCTGTTCTTGGGGGGCAACGCGCGGCGTGTGTTCTCGTTGCCCCAAGTCCCGCGTTAGATGGTTTGGATGAACTCAATCGTCGTCTTGATGCTCGTCGCTTGTCGTGGGGAGCCGGACCCGCTGCCGGTGGTCGACCTCGGCGCGCCGCTAGGGCCAACGGAAGCGCGCGCGGCGGTCGTGACCGACGAGGCGTGGCTGTTTGGTGGTGTCGCGGCGGAGGGCCGGCTCGGTGACGTCCTGATCGTCAACGATCGCGTGCGGTTCGTGATCCAAGGCGTCCGGGACGGCGGCTACTACGTCGAGCAAGGCGGCGGCGTGATCGACGCGGACGTCGTGCGGCCCGAGGGTCAACCCGGCAGGGACGCGATCGACGACTGGATGGGCATGTTCGGGCTCGGCCGCGTGCTCGAGCCCACCGCGGTCGTGGTGACGAACGACGGCGCCCTCGGGGGCCCCGCCATCGTGCACGTCGAGGGCGTCGGGGCGGCGATGCACCTGGTCACGGGGGCGCTCGAGAGCGACGCGCTGGTCGCGGACCTCGATCTGGTGATCGCGACCGACTACGTGTTGTGGCCCGGCTCTTGGATCCTCGAGGTGTATACGACGGTCTCGACCACGGGTGGCGACGCGTCGATCGAGGTCGGGGACTTCGCGATGGGCGCGCTCGAGGCCCTTCAGCCGTACCACCCGGGCGTCGGGTTCGGGCCGCAGGACGGTGACGCCTCGACCAGCGCGTACCTGTCGTACGACAATGACGTCGCGTACGCGGTGGTCGCGGCGCCCGGCAGCTCTTTGGGGGCGGGGGCGGCGTCGTCGTTGTTGGGCGAGCTCGCCTCGACGATCGGCGGCTTCGCGCCCATCGCCACGATCTCGGAGGGCGCGCCGCTGACCGTCGCGCGCGGGTACGCGGTCGGGCCTGACGTCGCGACGCTGATGACGGCCGGCGCGGCGTGGCGAGGCGACCCGGTCCAGGAGGTCACAGGGGCGGTTGTCGCGGACGACGGCGCCGTGCCGGGGGCGCGGGTGCACGTGTTCGCGGACGGTGCGCCGTGGACGGTCGCGGTCACCAGGGGAGACGGGTCGTTCGCCGCGACTGCGCCGGCCGGGACCGAGGT
>CAIUDO010000134.1 GCA_903897935.1 uncultured Pseudomonadota bacterium | reverse complement strand
GGCGGCGCGTGGCTCGACCTCCGCGACGCCGACGGGGCGGCGATCACCACCTGGACCCTCCCCGCCAACAACCCTGGGCCGCCGTGCGTAGGCGACCTCGACGGCGACGGTACGTCGGAGATTGTGGTACCTACGGCATCATGGCTGATCGCATGGGACAGCGCCGGCGTCGAGCGGTGGCGCCTGGCGGTCGACGACCCGTCGGGTGCCGCCGGCTGCAGCACGTTCGACCTCGACGACGACGGCGACTACGAGGTCTTCTACGCCGATCATTACGAGTTTCGGGTGGTCGACGGGGCGTCCGGCGCGCCGTTGTTCACGTCGACCGAGCACAACTCGTTCACCGCGTGGGAGTACCCCGTCATCGCCGACGTCGACGGGGACGGCTCCGCCGAGGTGGTCGTCGCGGCCAACTTTGGGGCGTACCAAGGGGTCACGGCGTTCGGCCACCGCGACGACGGATGGCCCCCGTCGGGTCCGGCGTGGGCGACCCACGACTTCGCATGGGTCAACGTAGGGTTCGACGGGAGCGTGCCTACCCCGGCGCCGGCCCCCTGGACGGTCTACCCAGGGTTCCGGTCCAGGCCAGCGTACGATGACGGGCTCCTCGGCGCGCCCGACCTCACCGTGATCATCACCGACCAGTGCGTCACCACCTGCGCCGCCGGCGGTCAGCTCCGCCTCGCCTGGCAGGTCCACAACGAAGGCGCGGCCGCTGTCCCGGCCGGGCAGAGCCTGACGTTGTACGCGGTCGACGAGGACGCCGAGCGCCCGCTGACCCGGTTCACCCTGCCCGAGGTGCCCGCCGGAGCGTCGATCGACGGACAGACCGTGGACGTGCCGGTGACGTCGACCGGGACCCATGGATACGCCCTGCGCTTGGACCTCGCGGACGTGTGCGACCCCGCGGACGACGAGGCGCGCTACCCGGAGCCAATCTGCGACTGAGCGAGCCGATCCTGGGCGGGTGGACGGGGACGACGGGAGCCGGGTACCTGCACGCCACGGAGGACGAGATGGCGCTCGAGCGTGAGACAGCGGTGGCGATCGAGGCGGTGGTGCTCGCGAGCCGGCTCTGCCAGGCGGTACAGGCGCGGCTCGTGCAGGGCACCACGCTCCAAAAGGGCGACAAGTCGCCGGTGACCGTGGCGGACTTCGGCGCCCAGGCCATCGTCAGCGCCCACCTGCTCGCCGCGTTCCCGGCCGACCCCTTGATCGGCGAAGAAGACGCGAGCGCCCTACGAGACGGCGATCACGTCAGCCTGCGCGACCGGGTGACGGCGAGCGTGCGCACCGTGCGCCCCGAGCTCAGCGACGACGCGATCCTCGCCGCGATCGACCGCGGCATGTACGCCGGGGGCCCGGGTCGCTGCTGGACGCTCGACCCAATTGATGGAACGAAGGGGTTCTTGCGCGTCGAGCAGTACGCGGTCGCCCTCGCGCTGCTCGAAGACGGCGTGCCGGTCGTCGGTGTGCTCGGCTGCCCCAACCTCCCCGTTGACCCGGAGGACCCGTCCGCGGGCACCGGGTGTGTGTTCTACGCGGCGCGCGGCGGGGGCGCGTTCATGGTCCCGCTCGACGGCGGGGACCCGCGTCCGGTGCGCGTCGACACGTTCGCCGACCCATCGCTCGCCCGGTTCTGCGAGTCCGTCGAGTCGGGGCACAGCAACCAAGACGACTCCGCGGACGTCGGCCGCCGCCTGGGCATCACGCGGGCGCCGATCCGGATGGACAGCCAGTGTAAGTACGGCACGGTCGCCCGCGGGACGGCGTCGATCTACCTGCGCATGCCCACCCGTAAGGACTACGTCGAGCGCATCTGGGACCACGCCGCCGGGTGGATGGTCATCACCGAGGCGGGCGGGCGTGTGTCCGATGTCACGGGTGCCCCGCTCGACTTCTCGTGTGGGCGCGGCCTTGAGCGCAACAAGGGCGTGGTCGCCACGAACGGCCTGCTCCACGACGCGGTGATCGCCGCGATCCGAGCAACGCTCGCTGGGTGATCGGCCGGCCATCGGCCCACGATCACGTACGTACCACGCTTCACACCGACTACGCTTCGTCGCGCTCGGCCGACTGCCGGGGGTCCCACGCGGCCCCCGGCGGATGGGTCGGGGTCGCGCGGGCCTTCTGGCGCGCCTGGTGCACCCCCCACAGGGCGTCTTCGACGTCGGCGCGCGCGACGATACCGACCAAGCGCCCGTCTTCGATGACGGGCACCCGCTTGAAGTGCGACCGCTCGAACAACGCGACGACCGAGAACAAGTCGTCGTCAGGCCCGACCGAGACCGTGCCCCGCGACATGTGGTCGCCGACCACACCCTCCGCCAGCTCGTGCCACGCCCCGCCGGCCAACACGCGCATCGCGTCCCACTCGGTGAACATGCCGACGACCCGCCCCCGTCCGTCGACGACGGGGGCGCCCGAGTAGCCCCACTTCCGGAGACGCTCGATGGCGTCGCCGAGCGGTGTCGAGTCCTCCAACGTGAGCACCCCACCGCTCATGAACGATCGAACCAACGGCAAGCGTGCGTCGCGCTCCATGCAGGACCTCCCGGCCGAGCTCCGGCCCGCAGGTGCGTGCTGCAAGACACAGGCCAAGTGACGCGCGGCGGTTCGTCAGGAGAACAGGTTGATCGGCAAGCGCAGGTACCGCCGACCGTTCGCGTCCGGCCTCGGCAGCCGACCGGCGTCGATGTTGACTTGCACACTCGGGAACAACAAGCGCGGCACCTTGAGCGTGCGGTCGCGCGCGCTGCGGAACGCGACGTACTCGGCCTCGGTGGTCTCGGCGCGGAGCTGCTTGTTCGTGCGCTTGCTCGCGCCGATCGTGGTCTCCCAGTCGATGCCGCGCCCCTCGCCGCCGTAGTCGTGCCCGACGAACACCCGCGTGTCGTCTGGCAACGCGTACAGCGTGTCGTGCACGGAGCGGTACAGGTCGGTCGCGCTGCCCTTCGGGAAGTCACAGCGCCCGGTGCCCAGATCCGGCATGAACAGCGCGTCGCCGGTGAAGACGGCGTCGCCGACGTGGTAGCTCACGCACGCCGGGGTGTGGCCTGGGGTATGCAAAACCTCGAAGGACAACGTGCCAGCGGTGATGACGTCATGGTCCTCGAACAGCACGTCGAACTGGCTGCCATCGACCGGGAACGACGGATCGAGCCCGAAGACACCCTTGAACACCTCCTGCACCGACCGGATGGCCTGGCCGATGCCCACCTTCGCGCCGTACCGGTCGCGAAGCCACTGAGAGCCCGACAGGTGGTCGGCGTGGGCGTGCGTCTCCAGGACGTAGTGGACCTTCAGGCCCTGCTCGTCCAGGAACGCCGCCAGCTTCTCGAGCGAGGCGGTTGACGTGGCGACCGCGTCGGTGTCGTAGTCCAGCACCGGATCGATGACGACCGCGTCCTTGGACGACGGATCCCACACGACGTACGTCACGGTCCAGGTCGCAGCATCAAAGAACGGCTGAATGTTCATCTGTACCTCCTGCCCCTGGCATTGCAACGTCCGTGCCGGCCTCATGCGGATTCGCCCGACCGATCAGTCGTAGAATAAACATGGAATATCCATAACTCATGGCCGATCGTCGTCGGAAACGTCGCAACGTACGTGAAACGGTGCGACGACGTCGCGACGTCAGGTCGCGCACCGAACGCAGGTCGCGGTGTCTGGCACGGCGGCGAGCCGGGCGTCGCCGATCTCGTCCCCGCACGCGACGCAGGTCCCCCACGTCCCGTCGTCCATTCGTGCCAGCGCACCACGCGAAGCCACGATCTCGGCGCGCGCGCGCG
>CAIUDO010000133.1 GCA_903897935.1 uncultured Pseudomonadota bacterium | reverse complement strand
GATCGCCCCGATGGAGGCCCTCGCGGCGTTGGCGCCGGGTTGACCGTCAGCCCGCCGTGGCCGCGTAGGTCGAGAGCCGCAGGCCGGCGTCCCAGCGAAGACTGGCTCTCGGCGCCCGCTGGACGCCGAGCGCCAGCGCGAGCGGCTGGAGCCCGTAGGTGCGCGTCCCACGGAACGGCTCCTTCTGGACCACGTCCGTGTAGGACAGCGACTTCGCGAACGTCCCGCCGACCGTGAAGCCGAGCGGCCCGTCGACCTCTGCGATGAGCCCCACGTCGGCGGTGGCGGTGAAGTCCGGCAGGAACCCGAACTGTGCCATCTCGAGCGCCGCGGCCCCGACCGAACCCTCCGCGCCGATCCCGAACCGCGTGGCGCCGCGCCACGTGACGAAGCCACGCGCGCCCGCGACCGGGTACCACACGCCGCGCCCGCCCCGAGCGACGCGAGCCCCCGACGCTCGCCTCCACGCCCCACGGTGACTCGGCGCCGCCCTGGTGCACGAGCGCGAGCCCGAGCTGCGGCGTGGCGTTGGACTGGGCGAACGCTGCGGCGGCGACGAGCCACATCAGGACCTCTCCTGCGACGGTAGCACATCGCCGCGCAGGAACGCCCGGGAGTGGGCGCTCAAGCGGGCGGAGCGGACGGTGAGCGACTTCGCGGGCGGTCGGAGGAGTGGGATCAGGTGGACGTCGCGGCGTTTGTCCGCGAAGCAGCGGCTACGCGCGTTGACGGCGGTCGAGGAGCTCCGGCTTCGCGTCGAGCGGCTCCAGGCGAGGTTGAACGGGCGGTAGTCGCGCGTAGTTGCCAACGGTCCGGCGCAGGAATGCTGACGGTTTAGGAGGTTCTGCCTAGCCGGAGGTCGACAGGAGCCGATGGCCTCGGCGGAGGCAACCGTGACCGCTCTACCGCAGCCCCTCTACGACGACGTCACGTCCGCGCTCGTCGTGTGTGGGCGGCGCGACCTCGTACGCAGGCTCGAAGAGCATCGCCCCCGGGCACGAGAAGAACCGCCGTGGCGACCTTACGCCGCCCGACACCGGCGACGAGGACTACCCACCTCCGCCGCTGCTGTAGCGGGCGAATCCAGCCGGATGCTTCCACAGGGGCTTCCGCATCGTCAAGTGCGGAGCCCCGCCGTCGCGCTGGACTGGCCCACCGACGTCCCCCGGGGGTGTCGGCGCGGCCCCACAAGCTCAGGCCCACGCAGCCCGGGCTTGCTTCGGGCAAGGCCCCCGATGACCCTGAACATCGACGCCGCGAAGGTCTCGCCCCGGCGCCCGCGGGTTCCGCTGGCCCTGGAAGAAGCGGCTGTGCAGCCCCGTGACGTAGACCATCGAATAGCGCGCACCGGTGGCCGCGCCGTCATGGGGGTGGTCGTAGTTCCTGAACGCGACCGCCCCGCGTAGCCCCACGACCTCGCCGTCCGGCTCGGTGAGGAACTGGTAGGTCGGCGGCGCCGCCACGCCCTTGCCGGCGTTGAACCACTGCCGGCTCTGGACGTAGACGTCGACCTCCGCCACCCCGCTGGCGAAGGTGTCCAGGTCCGGATCGTCCGGCAGCGCGAAGCGGGCGTGGCGGGTCTCGGCCAGAGCAGCGTCTCCTTCGAGGGAGCCCCTCTTACGAGCCTCCAAGGCTCACAAGCAAGCGACCTTCCACGCTTGCGAGAACTGGCCCCCGGATGCTCGCAAAAACTGGCCCCCAGAGCTGACGCGGTGAGCTCGGCGCGAGATGCGTGCGCCGCCTCGGCGAGGGTTGGCGCGGCCGAACCTCGGACAGTGCGAGACGCAGTGCCGACGAAAGGGATGGGCATGGCTCGGTAGTCGCGCGGGCTTCGGCCCGAACGGGGCCTGCAGCCGCCGCCCCCGGAGGAGCCGGTGGACGCGCCGAAGAGGGTCGCGGCGGGTGGGCGCTCAAGCGGGCGAAGCGGACGGTGAGCGACTTCGCGGCGGTCGCTGAGGAGTGGGATCAGGTGGACGTCGCAGCGTTGTCCGAGAAGCAGCGGGTCCGCGCGTTGGCGGCGGTCGAGGAGCTCCGGCAGCGCGTCGAGCGGCTCCAGGCGAGGTTGAACCCGCGGTAGTCGCGCGCGTCGTTGCGTTCGACGCGCGACAGGTGTCGGCCGACACCAAGAGGAACAACCTCTGAGCCTTGGCTTGGCCCGACCAGTGCAGTTCGCGCGCCTCATGTCGTCGCGCCGCGACCGGATCGTCAGGAGCCAAGCTGGACCCTCGAAGAACGCAACCCGCTCGATCTCGGACTGCGTGGCGTCGTGTCTTCGGCGTCGGCGCACGCGCGGAGTTCGCGCTCGCGCCCAACGGGCTCGTGAACGAGGTGAATGACGAGCTCGCGCTGAGCCCTCGGCGCGGATCTGTTCCTTTCGCCGGTCTACGCCGGATGGAACCAACACTACGGCTGCCTGATGTTCACGATACTCGGTGTGCCTTGCGTTCGCCCGCGCGACCGATGGACGGCGTGCTCGGTGTCGTTCGGTATCGTTCGGACCACCCTGGGTTGGATCCCGCCTACATCGCGAGATCGAACACGAACACCGCGCCAGCGGACGACGCGATGGTGTTCGTCGAGCCAGCGTCGACCGTCCAGCTCGCGCCGACCGCGAGGTCCGGCTCGCCGTCACCCGTGAGGTCAGACCCTCCGACCAGCGATGTCCCGAGGGCCGCGTTGACCCCGCCCGCGTAGATCTGCAGCGCCCGGTCCGGCACGACGTACGATCCGTGGGGGGCGCCCGCGTAGACGAACACGACGCCGCTGCCCCACACGTCGTGCCACTGCGAGCTCGGCGCCGAGAGCGCGACCTCGCCAGCCCCGTCCCCGGTGAGGTCGCCGAGCCCGGCGACGGCGTACCCGAGGTTCGCGCCCGCGGCCTGCCCGTCGAACACCGCGTCGGCGTGGTCCGGGGCCGACGCCACCCGGTCCGGGACCTCGTACAGCAGGTAGGTGGCGCCCGCGAAGAACCCCATCAGGCCGCCCGGGGTGCTGATCGCGAGGTCGTCGGTGCCGTCGCCGTCGACGTCGGGCAGGAGCGTGATCCCGGTGACCGCCCCGAGCTCGTTGAGCGTACGGGGCGCGTCCTGCAGCGTCATGGCCCCGCGGGGGGGCTCGTCGAACACGCCGACCGTGCCTCCGGCGCCTCCGAGCACGAGGTCGTACGCCCCGTCCCCCGTGACGTCGGCCCCGCCCGCAATCAGCTCGCCGATCGCGGACGTCTCCCACGCGGGGGAGGTGGGGTCGACCACCCGGGCCTCGGCGCCGCCGGCGTCGAACGCGGACCCGTCGAACGGCCCGGTGAACAGGTACGCGGTGGCCAACGACGACGCGCCGATCACGAGGTCGTCGAGCCCGTCACCGTTCGTGTCGCCGGCTGAGGCGACCGCGGAGCCAAAGTACGGGTAGGGCGCGTACGCGGAGGTCTCGCCGTAGAAGGTCGGGAGATCCTGCACGTTCGAGCTCGTCAGGCCCCGACCGAGGACGAGGTGGGCCCGATTGTTGACCGCCGCGCCGACCACGAAGTCCGCGCGTCTGTCGCCGTCGACGTCCCCGACGGGCCCG
>CAIUDO010000132.1 GCA_903897935.1 uncultured Pseudomonadota bacterium | reverse complement strand
TTCGAGGCACGCGCGCGCCTCATGGGCGTCGCGAATCTTGCGTCCTGCCATCCGGTCCTCCGCGCGGGAAGATCACGCGAGCGGACGGTTTTCGCCTCCGTGCTCCGCTGATGGGTCACGCAGCGCGAGCAGGTCCGCCAGCGCGCGCGCCCGCGCCCGCGGCAGCGCCAGAACACATAGAGGAACACGTCGTCACGGAGGCCGTCGGCGCGCGATCGCCTCGGCCGCGCACGCCCCGACGCGATGAACCCGTCCCTGCGACGGGCGAAGACGATTCGCCGACCTTCTTCGGACGACGCTCGCCGCGAAGTGCCGCTCAACCGGATGGTCGCGCTTTAGGGGGACGATCCCGTCAGTCGACGCCGCGCGCGCGCTCCCACGCCTCCCGCAGCTCGTGGAGGTCGGGATCCTTGTCGCGGCCAGCCACGAGCTGCTTCTTGAACGCGAGGGCCTTGGCCGCCAACGCGGCGTCGGACAAGCCGCCTTGCTCCAGGCGGACCAGCTCGTCCCACACCCTGGACGCTCGGTCCGTCGCTTCGTCCGCGAGGGTCTGGGCGACGAACCCCAGGGCGTTGCTGGGCAGGTCAGGGTCGGTGAACGCCCCCATGAGATCGAGCAGCGCGATCGGATCGAACACACGGCCAGGTCGCGCGAGCTCAGGGAGGCGCCGATCCCACGTGACGAGGACGGTCCCGGCTGGCCGGTCGTTGTCCCTGAGCCATGCGAGGACCTGCTGATCGTGCAGCGCCGTGATCCGCGCGCGCGGCGCTTCATCACGAAACTTCCAGGCCCAGTCTGCTTGCACGGCGCTGACGAGGTGTCCGGGGGCCTCGGTGGGGATCACCTCGACTCCGTAGCGCTTCAGCAGCTCCTCGAGCGCGCCCTCGACCGCGCGGCGCGCCCGCCAGAAGTCGCTCTGCTGCGCTATCGCCGGCCGTACGCCGAAGCTCTCCAAGAACGCCGCCAGCGTCGGGAACGGGTCCGAGGCCGGCGCAGCGGCGTAGTAAGAAACGAACGCGTTCTGTGACCCTACGAGATCGCCGCGATCGATCGCGACCACGGCCTCGAAGTCGCGTGCCTTCAGCAGGTGCGCCGCCATCTCCTCCAGCCAGACCCTGGGGAGCGCCAACGCGACCTCGTGGCGGTGGGCCCGGTTGAACAGCAGCCGCGCGGCGCGAAAGAACCTGCGCTCATCACGCGGCCCGTGGAACAAGACGCAGAGCAGGGGAATTGCGACGGAGGCGTCCAGCACGAGGCGTAACGGCTCGGCGCTCCCCAACGCGGCCGCAAATCCGGAGGCGGGGAGGGCCTGAACCGCCCGCAGGATCGCGCCGACCCGCAGATGCACCGCCAACGGGGACCGCGCCACCAAGGCGACCAGCTCCGAACGACGCGATTCAATCGTCTCGTTGTCCACGCCGGGAGCCGCGTGGGTGCGTAACGCCTCGGTCACGCGCCGCATCGCCGCCCGGGTCTGCGCTTGGTCGCGCAGGATCTCTTTGGAGGGCAGCAGTAGGGCGCCGAGGTCGGCCTCGATGGAGCGACGAACCGCAGCGCTATCGGAGTATCCCCAGCAAGCGAGTTGTTGGTCGATCGTCGCGTCGAGCTGCGCGCCCTCGTGCTTGCGGAGCCGCAGCAGGCCGGCGAGCGTGTCGGTCGTTTGCGCGGGCAGCGCGAGCGAGCCGTTGCGGCCTCCGATCCGGCCGGCCTGGCGCATCCGGTCCACCGTCGCCCTCAGCTCCCCGGGATCCAGCTCCGTTCCCAAGAGTTGGCGGACGTCCTCGGCGACGTCGGTGATCTCTCGCGGCGAACCCTTCAGGTGGACCGCCAGCTCGATCGCTCGCTCGCGAACCTCGCGGCGAAGCTCCCTCGTGGGCTCGGCGAAGAACGCGAACGCGAACGCGACCTCCGTCACGAAGGACAGCGGCGCGGCCCGCAGTTGGGTGGGCCACGGCACGCCGAGGAGGTTGAGCAGCTCGCCGACGCGGCCCTGCGCGATCGCGACGCTCACAATGGTCTGCTGATCGTACCGGGTGACGTCGAGCCCCTGCTGGAGCAGCTCGCTGCTGACGTCGAGGAAGCTCGCCTCCGGGACGCGGCGGCTGGTGAAGAAGTAGACGCGGCGCAGGCCCAACCGATCTCGGGCCTTGTAGACGTCAGCGCGGAGCTTCTTTTCCCAATCCCGCTCCACGGACACGGCGACCGCTACCGGGAGCGCCGCGCCGTCCTGACCGTACAGACGCACGTCTGCGCCGCCGTCGTACGGCCCATCCGTGATGCGGGCGTCGTGCCCAAGCCACTGCATGATCGCGCGCGCGATGTCCCGAAGTTGGGTCGGCGCTGCGGACTCGATCAGGCGGGTGAGCGCGTCGAACTGCATGCCGCGTTCGGTATCGGCGCGGACACCCAGGGTCAACCGGGGCGAAGGCGGCGTCCGCCCGGGCGCGCCCTTACGGGAACTCGACGAGCATCACGTGCTCGTGCTCCATGTCGACCAGCAGCACGCCGTCGACGTCGAACACCACCGAGTACTCGAGCAGCTGACGGCGCGTCGGCGGGTGCTTGGGGTCGGGCGCCCGGGTGCCGGTCTTGACCTCGGCGACGTAGGTTCGCCCATGCTTTCGGACGAGCAGATCCGCGCGGGCCGTGACCGCCAGCGGCTCGCCGTCGACCCACAACGTCCACGCCTGGCTGACCTGCCGATCCTCGATCGTGTACCCGTAGCGCTCGAGCAGGCGCTCCGCGGCGCTCTCGCCGGCGCGCGCGACGCCCTGACGACGGTGAACACCGCGACGCCCGCGCGTCGACGCCCACCACCAGCCGAGCGCGGCGACGAAGGACACCGCCGCGCAGAGCAGCGCGACGATCCAGCCGAGATCGCCCGACGACACCGGCTAGCGCAGCCGGGACACCCGATCCGCGAGGTTGCGCAGCATCGTCTTCAGCGAGCGCTGCACGCCCTGACGCAACACCGCGTCGGGGACGGGCAGGTTCGGCTTCGTGGTGAGCTCGTACATGACCTCGGTGGTCGACGGATCGACCGCGCTGACGGTCCACGTGCCGTCGAACTCCGAGAAGTCTTCGCTCGCTACGAGCTCTTCGTGCCAACCGTCCGCCGTAGGGCAGCGCTTGGAGGTGAATTTGAGCGCGCTGAGCATGCCGCGGCTGGTGGTGGTCAGCGTCTGGCATGGGCCCGACGGGTTCGCCTGGATCGACAACACATCTGGCGACAACCGAGCGGCAGCGACCGGATCGGCGAGCAGCGCCTCGACCTCTTCGGCGGACGCCGCGACGGTGACGCGGCAGACGTACGTGCCGTCGGCTTGAACGGTGATCGCGGGCTCGGGGGGCGGCGTCTCTTGCGCGAACACCAGCGAAGCGACGAACGGCAGGATGAACATCACGAACCTCGAAGCGCGAGTTCCGACTGGGTCGTCAGATAGAACATGTTCCAAACCGGCGCGCAACGAAAAACAATGAGCAGCGGTCGATCGGCGCCGCTGTCGTGGCTTCCGGATCCGTCACTTGACATAATATACATTATCGGAAGTTGCGGATCGCGCCAGCAGGGGACAGATTGGCGCGTGCTAGCCCTCACGCTGCTGCTCGCGTGCGTCCCCGACGCGACCGTCCTGCTCGTCCCACGCGTCGAAGCGCCCGCCTCCGTCGAGGTCTCGGGCGTGCCGAGCGGCCGCACCACGTGGTTCGAGGTCGTGGTGTCGAACACGGGCGCGGCGGCCGCGTCGGCGCGGGTCACCACCAGCGGTCCGTTCACCGTGCTCACCCCGACGTGGTCGATCGACGCGGCCAGCTCGGTCACGCTCGACGTCGGCGTGCACCCCGACGGCTACGCACCGGTCGCTGGCGTGCTCGAGATCGCCTCCGGCGCCGACCGCGTGCGCGTCCAGCTCGCGGCCACGGTCGACGATGACCTCGATGGTGACGGCTTCATCGCCGACGGCGCCGGCGGCGACGACTGCGACGACGACCTCGCGGACGTACACGTCGGGGCGCCCGAGCTGTGCGACGGCGTCGACCAGGACTGTGACGGGCGCGTCGACGACGACCCCCACGTGCCCGCTTCGTACCTCGACGACGACGGCGACGGCTGGGGCGACCCGGCGACCGCGGCCGCGAGCTGCGACGCCGGTCGGGTGTCGCGCGGAGACGACTGCGACGACGCGGATCCTGCGGTTTCGCCCGGCGCGGTCGAGGTCTGGTACGACGGGCTCGACCAGGACTGCTCGGGCGGCTCGGACTACGACCAGGACGGAGACGGCGTCTATCTCGACACCGACTGCAACGACACCGACCCGAGCACGACCGGCCCGGTGGACGAGACCTTCGACGGGCTC
>CAIUDO010000131.1 GCA_903897935.1 uncultured Pseudomonadota bacterium | reverse complement strand
CGTACGCGGCCACGTCGACGCGCTCGCCCGCAGCGTGCTCGACACCCTCGATCTCGCGGTCTACGTCGTCAACTGCGACGGTGGCGCCAGCATCGACGAGCGGCGAGACCTCGACGCGATCCGCGCGCTCGGCCGCCCGGTGCTCGTCGCGCTCAACAAGATCGACCTGATCCGGCCGCACCAGCGCGACGAGTTCGTGCGCACCACGCTCATGCAGCTCGCCGTCGAGCCCGACGACGCCGTGGTGTGCGCGTTCGACCCGCTGCCGGCCCTCGCGGACGAGCCCATCGGCGTCGAGGTCATCATCGGGTGGATCCACCGGCACCTCGACGACGGCGGCAAGGGCCTGCTGTTCGCCAAGCACCTGCGCAACAAGGCCGCCGCGTGCGACACCATCATCCAGACGGCGGCGCGCCGGGCCGCGCTCGCAGGCGCGATCCCGGTGCCCGGCGCGGACATCACCGCCGTCACCGCGGTCCAGGTGAAGCTCATCGCCGACCTCGCCGCGGTGTACGGACGGAAGATCGGCACCGACGTCGCGTTGTTCATCGTCGGTGAGGCGCTCGCCGGCACCAGCAAGGGCTTCGTGCGGTGGGGCATCGAGGCGCTCAAGGCGGCCGGGTGGGTGCCGGGCGGGCAGATCGCGCAGGTCGCCACCAGCGCGCTCGGCGCCACGATGGCGTCCGCGACCACCTACGGCATCGGCAAGGCCGCCGTCGCGTTCCTGCAGCGCGACACCAAGATGAGCGGCGAGGAGATCCGCGCGGTGTTCGACGCGACGGCCTTCGAGTGGAAGGAGAAGCAGGGCCGTGGCGACGACCGCTGAGCCCGTCGAAGAGCTGCTGCGCCGCTGCCACCACGACGAGCTGGTCGGCCTCGCGCGGATGCTGCGCATCAACCCGTCGGGGCTCCTGCACGACGCGCTCGCGCGCGCCTCGGTCCGCACCCTTCGGCGGTTCGGGGGCAACGCGATCGGCAACGTCGTGCTCCGTCGTGGGGAAGGCCCGGCGTACGACGTGCTGTTGCCCGCCCTGGCGCGCCGCTGCGGCCTCGCACCCCGCGGCGACATCGCGGAGATGGAGCTCCAAGTCGCGGTTTGGAGCCTGATCAAGGCGTGGGACAAGATGACGCCCGACGCGCGGGCCACCACCTGGGCCGACCTGCACCTCGACAGCCCGGTCCCGCGCGACGGTCGCGCCGCAGTCGACGAGGCGCGCGACCGGCTCGGCCCCGGCTTCGCGTACGCGGCGAGCCACGTGCGGATGCCGCCGGCGGCGCGCGTGGCCCTCGCGGTGCTGCCGATGCTGAACCCGTTCACCCGCTTGATGAGCCTCTTCTGGCTCACGCGCCCGCGCGACGAGCTGCTGGTGCCCGCGGTGACGGAGCTCTGCCGGCTGCGGACCACCGTGCGCCACCGGGTCACCGTCGGGCTGGTCGGGAGCCCGTCGAGCGGCAAGGACGCCGGTATCAAGGCCATCTTCGGCGTCGACACCGGGAACGTCAGCCCGATCGCCGGCTCGACGAAGCAGGTGGCGATCCAGCAGCTCCCCGGCGCCACCGCGCTGTACGTCGTCAACACACCCGGCATGGGCGACGTGATCGAGGCCATCACCGAGGAGGCGCGCCAGGTGCTCGATCACATCGACGTCTTCGTGTACGTCGTCAACGCGCAAGGCGGCGTGCAGGCCCGCGAGCGCGACGACTACGGGCGCTGCAAGGCGCGCGGCCGCCCCGTGTTGGCCGTCGTGAACAAGATCGACACGCTCCGCCCGTCCGACCGCGAGCGGCTCACCGAAGACTGCAGGGTCAAGCTCGGCGCCCACCCCGACGACCTCCTGCCGGTCGCGTTCGACCCGCTCCCGCAGCTCTCCGAGCACCCGATCGGCATGGACGCGGTCCACACGTGGCTCACCTCGCGGCTCGTCGCCCTGGGAAAAGACCCGGCCGAGCTGCCGTGGAACCGACCGGCCCAAGCCGAACGCTGATCGCGGCAAGCGAGCCCCACGGTCGCCACATCCGCCGCGCGGCGTCCACACGCGGTGACGCGACGTTCCTCACCGACGCCACGCGCCCGTCGGGGCCCGATCGTCATGGTCCGATCGCCGGTGACGGCTGGAGGAACCCATGACGATGTGGACGACGCTCATCGAGTTGACGCGCGGCGCGCGGGCCCATGACGACACGGACGAGGTCGCCGCGCCGCGGGTCGGGGCGACCGCGATGGCCCTGCTGGCCGCGGCGGGTCTGATCGCAGGCTGGGGCGTCGCGCTCGGGGCCCCCGACCCGATGTCGATGCTCCAGAACGGGTGGCGCCTGCCGGCCGCCGCGCTCGGCTCGATCGCGTTGGCGATGCCGCCCGCCTTGCTCGCGCACCACTTCACGGCCGACCGCCGACCGGCGACCACCCCGCTCCTGGCGCTCGGGGCCGGCAACCTCGCCGCCGCCCTCGTGCTCGGCAGCGTCGCGCCGCTCATCGCCTTGTACGGCGACGGCGGGCCGTGGATCGGCACCCTCCTGGTGGTCGGCGCGATGGGGCTCGCCGGCCTCGCGTGGATCGTCGGCGCGGCCCGAAACGGCGGGACGCGCTTGCCGATCGTCGTCGCGCTCGTGGCGCAGCTCGTCGCGCTCGGCCGCCTCGTGCACCTCGCCGCGCCGACGATCCCGACGCTGGGGGCCTGGTGATCGCGCTCGTCTTGCTCGCGTGCACCGCGTCGCCGTCGGTGCGGCCGCCCGAGCCGATCGCGGCGGCCCACCAGGGGCGCATCGACGACGACCGGGTCGTGTGGTCGTCCGTCATCCTGCTCGACCACGCCGGCGGCGGGCCGGTCGCGCTCGCGATCGAGGTACCCGAGCAGGTCGTGCTGGTCGACAGCGAGCCCCCCGGCCTGACCCTCTCCCGCCGGGACGCCGGCCCCGCCGAGCCGGCCACCACGCTCGTCGACGTGCCGCGCGGCGCCGCGCAGATCACCCTCGTCGTGCAAGAGCCGCGCGGCGCAGTGCTGCACCCGATGCTGGTCGACGCGCCGCAGCGGGTGGCGATCCGCAACGGCGACCTCGAGCCGGACCCGCGCCTCGACGTCGTGCCGCGGGTCGGGTTCCGCGCCCAGCGTGGGTTCGCGCTCAAGGACCGCAAGCTCGTCCGAAAGCTCGTCCCCGCCGGGTGGCGCACCGGGGAGTCGATCTACCTCGACAGCGACCCGCTGATCGGCGCGATCGACGGCTTGCCGGCCACCGTCACCGTGCGCGGCGACCGCCGCGACGGCAACGCGCTGCCGCTGGCGGTCGGGTTCGGGGGCATGCTGGTCGGGCTCGGCGCGGTCGCCGCGCTCAGCGCTCGGTCGGCGCGGCGAGGCGCTCCACCAGCCGGCGCAGATCCCGTCGCGTGAGGTCGAACGGCACCGCCTCGCGGCCGCCGTCGTCGCGGCGCCGCTGGCGGGTGACCGTGGTGTGCCCCGGTCCGACCGCGAGGTCGAAGAACTCCGGGCCGTCCATCGCGTCCGGGTGGGTGCGGAGCACAGCGCCGCCCAGGCTCGGCGCGACCTCGACCGGCACGATCCGCTCGCCGAGCCCCCGCGCGCCGTCGGCGATCGCGTACGCCCGCTCGGTGACGTCGCCCGGCGGCCCGTCGACGCGCACCTCGCGCACGCGCACGCCGACGGCGCCGGGCACGACCACGTCGACGCGCACGCGGTGCGGACCCGCGACGACCTCGACCGCGCCGGCCTCCTCGCGGTCGAGCGCCGCGTCAAGCGCGTCGCCGACGGCGCTCATTCGGCCCTCGCCTTCTGGGTCATGCGGGCCCCGTCGTGGGACAGCCGGGTGGGGCGCCCCTCGACCCAGGTGTCGAGGTGCACGGCGCGCCCCCACACCGCGGCGAGGTTGCCGAGCACTTCGGCGGCCCAGTCGAGCTGGATGTCGAGCCCCTCGTGCTCGTGCACCAGCCGCAGCTCGGACCGGTTGTCGGCGTTCGCGTCGACGATGAACACCCGCGGGGTGCCGCGGCTCGCGAGCATCTGCAGCATGCCCTGCTTGACCTTCTTGAACTCGGCCGAGTCGACGACCCACTGGCCGGTGCGCGGGTCCCGCGTCGTCGTGAAGAACCCTTGCTCCCGGCAGAAGTCCTCGGTGAGGAACGTGTCCAGGAACGTGACGTCGTTGTGCGTCCGGCGCACCTCGAAGATCTTCTCGCGCCCGAGCATCGCGCCGGTGTCCCAGGCGGCCCGCGCGCGCGGATCGTCACAATCGAGCCACTCCTTGCCGAACTGCCCGCGGTTCCAGCGCCGCTCGATGTCGCGGTACAGCTCGACCCCCATCTTGTACGGGTTGAGCTGGCCGGGGCGCATCGCGACCGTTCCGGAGTGGTGGTCGGCGTAGTCGATCACCTCGGCGTCGGTCAGGATGTCGGCCGTCATCATCGTAGTGTGCCAGTAGGTCGCCCACCCCTCGTTCATGATCTTCGTCTGGCCCTGCGGCGCGAAGTACATTGCTTCGTCGCGGATGATCGACAGGATGGCGACCTGCCAACGCTCGAGCGGCGCGTGCTCCAGCAAGAACCCGAGCACGTCGCGCACCGGCTCCTCCGGGAACGACCGCATGCGCGTCAACGCGTCCTCACGGGCCTGCTTCTGTTGGTCCAACCACTCCTTCGGGTTCACGTGGCGGTCCATGTACGACGACGTCGGGATGCGCGCGACCACGCCGCGATCGCGCTCCGCTCCGTCGACCTCCTCCTGGCTCGGCGGGCGACGGCGCACGATGTGGTCCGCGTACGGGTCGATGAGGTTGTCGAGGGACAAGCAGACGTCGATGAAGCGCTCGACCTCGGACGCCCCGTGGCGGTCCATCAGATCGCGCACGCGGGTCGCGTGGTTGGCCATCTGATCGAGCATCTTGCGGTTGGTGTGCGCAAACCAAAGGTTGTTCTTGAAGAAGTCGACGTGGCCGAACACGTGGGCCATCACCAGCTTCTGGTCGACGACCAGGTTGCAGTCCATCAGGTACGCGTACGCTGGGTCGGTGTTGATCACCATCTCGTAGATCTTGGACAGACCGTACTCGTAGCTCTTCTGCATCTCGATGTAGTCCATCCCGAACCGCCAGTGCGGGTAGCGGGTGGGGAAGCCGCCGTACGCGGCCAACATGTTGATCTCCTCGTACGTGCAGACCTCGAATACGGTCTCGAAGAAGTCGAGCTTGTACTTGTCCCGAGCGAGCGACTGGATCTGGAGGCGCGCCTCCTCCAGCTCGGGGGGCAGCGCGCGGCCCTCACGCAAGAAGCGGTGGGAGATCTTGGACATGTCACCTCCCTCCTGCGAGCAGCTCTTTGATCGAGCCCATGATCGCCTCGCGGTTCGCGACGCGCGAGCAGACCACGCGGGGGTCGCGCGGGAACGCCTCCGTCAGGTCCTTGAGGAACTGCCCGGAGCCGTACTGGCTGTCGACCTGCCCGTACGAGAACTGGTTGACGATCGGCAACATCCGGTCCCGAACCAGCTCGATGCAGAGCTTCGTATCGGATTGCGACCAGTTGTCGCCGTCGGAGAAGTGAAACGGGTAGATGTTCCAGGAATCGACCGGGTAGTGCTCGTCGATGATCGACATCGCCAGCTTGTACGCGCTCGAGATGAGCGTGCCGCCGCTCTCGCGCGTCCGGAAGAACGTGTCGCGGTCGACCTCGCGTGCGGTCGCGTCGTGCACGATGAAGCGCGTCTCGACGTCATCGTAATTGTGACGGATCCAGGTATCGATCCAGAAGGCCTCCGCCCGAACGATCTCCTTCTGCTCCTTGCCCATCGAGCCGCTGACGTCCATCATGTACAAGACGACTGCGGCCGAGCGCGGCTCCTCCTTGATGCGCGACGAGCGGTAGCGACGATCGTCCTTGATCGGCACGACGATCGGCCGCTCGGGCACGTACTCGCCGCCCGCCATCGTGCGCCGCAGCGCGCGCCGCCAAGTGCGCTTGAAGTGCCGCAGCGACTCGGGCCCGTTGACGCTGATGCCGGTGTACCGCGGGTTGGACGTGCGGGCGTCCTTTTGGCCCTTCGGCTGGATGCGCGGGAGCTGCAGCTCCTCACCGAGGATCTCGGCCAGCTCTTCGATGGTCAGCTCCGTCTCGAGCACGTGCTGGCCCTCGGCGTCGCCGGCTTGTTGCCCCTCGCCGGGCCCGTCGCCGTCGCCGTCGCCTTGGCCGACCCCCTTCTTGTTGTCACCGTGGCGCAGCCGCGGCGTCCCGATGGAGTGGATGGGGATGGAGACCGTGTCGTTTCCTTTGCGGCCGACGAGCTCGCCGGACGACATGTACCGCCGCAGCTCCTTGCGGACGCGCCCCTTGACGATGTCGCGAAACCGCTGGAGGTCCCGGTCGATCGGCAGCATGGCGGCCTCACCCACCCGCGGAGCGAGAGGCGTCTCCGCGGGCGAAGATGGAGGCTACGTACTGGAGCACGTCGCGCGCGCACACGTCGCAGTAGCCGTAGTGGTCGATCAGCCGCTGCTTGACGACGTCGATCTTGGCCTGGGTGTCGGCGTCCATCGACTGCGACAACAACGACGTGAGCTTGATCGAGTCCTTGCTGTCCTCGAACAGCTTCAGCTCCAGCGCTCGGTGGAGCCGCTCGTTCATGGTGTAGTCGAACGTGCGACCGTCCAGCGCGAGGCCGGCGATGTAGTTCATCAGCTCACGCCGGAAGTCGTCCTTCCGCGCCACCGGGATGTCGATCTTCTCTTCGACCGCGCGCATCAGCCGCTCGTCGGGCGGCTCGTAGGCGCCGGTGAACGGGTTGCGCACCTTCTCCTTGAGCACGTAGGCCCGCAGGCTGTCGATGTAGTTCGCGCACAGCCGTCGCATCGCGCCTTCGTCCGCCGCGATGGCCTTTTGAACCTCGTTCTTCACGATGTCCTCGTACTCGGACTTGACCGTACCGAGCAGCTCGCGGAACCGCTGCCGTTGGTCCTCCGACGAGACGAGGCTGTGGTGGGTGAGCCCGCCCTCGAGCTCGTTGAGCACCATGAACGGGTTGAGGCAGCGCAGGTCGGGATCCCGCACGAGCGCGTTCGAGATCTTGTCTTGCACGTAGCGCGGCGAGATGCCCTCCAGACCCTCGCGCTTCGCGCCTTTGCGCAGCTCTTTGACGTGATCTTCAGTGAACCCGGTGATCGAGCGCCCGTCGTAGAGCTTCGCCTTCTGCAGCACCGACAGCTTGTGGTTGGTGGGCTCTTCCAGTCGGGTGAGCACCGCCCACAGGGCCGCCATCGCCAGCGTGTGGGGGGCGAGGTGGGCGCTCACCCGGCGCCGGTTGAAGTCCTTGGCGTAGATCCTCGTCTCTTGCGACGGCCGGGTGATGTACGGCACGTCGATCTTGATGGTGCGGTCCCGCAACGCCTCCATGTACTCGTTGTTCTGCAGGCGACGGAACTCCGGCTCGTTGGTGTGCCCGAGGATGACCTCGTCGATGTGGGTCTGCGCGAACTTCTTGGGCTTGATCTTATGCTCTTGCGACGCCCCGAGCAGATCGTACAAGAACGCCACGTCGAGCTTGAGCACCTCGATGAACTCGACGATCCCGCGGTTCGCCACGTTGAACTCGCCGTCGAAGTTGAACGCGCGCGGGTCAGACTCGCTGCCGAGCTCGGCGATGCGCCGGTAGTTGACGTCGCCGGTCAGCTCGGTGCTGTCCTGGTTCTTCTCGTCTTTCGGCTGGAACGTGCCGATGCCGACGCGGTCCTTCTCGGAGAGGGCGATGCGGCGGACCACGATGCGCTTCTGCAGCGCGACGAAGTCGCCGCCGACCTCGCGCATGACCTCGCGGTACATGAAGCGGCAGACGGGGCAAAGGTCGCCTTCGAGCTGGATCGGGTACGTCGCGTGCTGGTTGAGCCTCGCGAGCACCGGGCCGCGTACCTCGTCGGGCAGCAGCCGCAGCGGCTCCTCGTGCATCGGGCAGTGTACGAGCCCGTCGTCGGTGCGCCACGCGTAGGTGTACAAGCGCCCTTCGTCCGTGCGGCTGTAGCGCTCGAGGCCCTTCTTGAACAGGCGGGCGATCGTCGACTTCGACGACCCGACCGGCCCGTGGAGCAGGATGACCCGCTTCTCCGGCCCGTAGCCCAGCGCCGCGGCGCGCAGCACCCGCACGAGCTTCATGAGGTGCACGTCGATGCCGAACACCGCGTCGGCGCCGTTGTCGAATGGGTCGTCGAAGAACTTGTACCGCACGATCGGCTTCTTGTACTCGGTGTAGGTCTCCGATCCGTACCGCTCGACCAGGTCGTACAGCCGCTGGTAGGCGTTGCGCGCGACCGAAGGATCCTGGCTGACGATCGCGAGGTAGTCGGAGAACGACCCCTCCCACAGGAGCTGTTGGAACCTCGTGACGTCCTGACTGTCTCGAATCAGGGACATCAGATCCTGATCGGTGGCACGTTGCATGGCTCCTCCAGTAGAGGCCTCGGGTGCGTCGACCGCACCCCGACCGTGAGCGGGCGCGACATCAGTGACGCAGAGAGCGAAGCGGGGCGGAGGTGATCGGGGCGCGCTGGGCACCTTGGCCCTAGCGTAGCCGCGCGATCACGAACCGCGAGCCCTAGATGGAGGACGGAACAAAGGTGACAGAGCGGGAACGACCCGGACTCCGCGGAGGGAAGCGCCCCTCCGCGTCAGGTGTTGACCGCGCCGCTCACGTTGGGGAACGGGTCATGATGACCATCGGCGCCCCGAGGGCGGCGCCGCCGGATCAGTGGGCCTTGCCAGCCTTACCAGCCTTGCCTTCGCCGCCTTCCGCGGCGCCTTCCGGGGCCGCGTTCATGTTGGCGCCCTCTGCCGCCGCGGGCGCCGCCGCCGCCGCCGGAGCGGCCTCGAACGCCACGGTCAAGACGACGTTGTCCTGGACGAGGTCGTCGGCCTTGCCCGGGTACGTGATGCCGAAGTCCTGGCGGTTGATCACGAACTCGGTCTTGGCGGTGACGGTGTCGCCCGAAGCGGTGATCGTCGCCGGGAACGTGACGCGCTTGGCGGTGCCACGGAGCGTGAGGTCACCAGCCACGGTGTGGGTCGCGCCGTTCTCACCGGGCGCGGCCGTGATCTCGGCGGACTTGAAGGAGGCCGTCGGGTGCGTCGGCGCGTCGAGGAAGTCGGCGTCGAGCAGGTGGGCCTGGAGCTTCGGGTGGTCCGTGGTGAGGGTGGCGATCTGGACGTCGAACGCCAACGACTTCACCTGGTCGCCCGCGACCTCGATGGTGCCGGAGAAGTCAGGGAAGTTGATCGGGTGGGTCGCCGAGACCTTGGCGCCGAGCGCGTTGATCGACGACTTCTCCTTCGTGACGACGAACGAGCGCGCCGGCGCGGGCGGCGGCTCGGGGGGCGGAGCCGGCGCCGCCGGGACCTCTTCGACCGTCGCGGCGACCTTGCCTTCGCCGACATCTTCCACACAACCGACCATCACCGCGAGCACGAACGAGAACATGACGACTCCACGACGGGCAGCAGGCCCGAAAGCGCGGGCGCGACTAACCCCGCTCGTCGGATCCACAACAGGGGCGCCCGCTGGCGCACCGCCCAATCGCGTATGCCTGCTTACGGATTCGGGTCACCCCGCGGCGCGCAGCACGAAGAGCAAGACGGCGGCCAGGACCACGAACCCGGCCGCCACCACCGCCGAGACCGCTGAGACGCCGATCGCCCCCACGACGACCCACCGCACCCACCGGGAGCCACGCGGCGCGACCGGGGCGGGCGCCGGCTCGCGGGCGGCAGACGCAGGCGAATCCGGGCGATCGAGGTGCTGTTCGGTGAACGCGCGCTCGTCGAGCGAACGCAGCGGGAAGGCAGGCGCCGCGCTCGCTGCGGCGCGGTCGGCGCTGGTGGACGCCAGCAGGCGCACCCCAGGCGACTCCTCCTCCGGCTCGGCCACCGTCATCATCGGGCGCAGCACCGTCTTCGCCGCGCCGG
>CAIUDO010000130.1 GCA_903897935.1 uncultured Pseudomonadota bacterium | reverse complement strand
CCGACGAGGTCGACGACCGCGAGCTCGGCGTCCATCGCCAGGTGTACGAACGCGACGGTGCCGTCCGGGTTGAGCACGACGCTGCGCGGCGCGTCCCCCGGGAGCGCGAGCACGCTGGTGACGCGCCGCTCGGCCACGTCGATCGTCAACAGTCGGCTGTCGCCTTCGGTGACGACGTACACGGTCGCACCGTCCGGCGAGACCGCCGCGGCGGCTGGGCTCGCCAGGCCCTGGGGCGCCCCGTCGAGGGTGGCGTCGAGGCCGTCGCCCGGGACCCAGCGATCGACCTCGACGAACGCGTCGAGGTCGACCACGCTCACCGCCGGCCAGACCTGCCGACCGCCCCCATACGGCACAGACGGGTTCCACAACACGTGCGGCACGTACAGTCGCGATCCATCCTGCGCGATGGCCATCTGTTCGACCCGGTACACCACGCCCTGCGGCACCGCGGGGTCGTCGTCGCGCACCCGGGAGAGGAACATCGCGTCGATCTCGCCGGTCTCGAGGTCGACCTTCGAGATTCGACCGTTCATCTGGTGGCCGACGTACAGCGCGTTCCGCGCCTCGTCCCACACGATCGCGCGCGGATCCCACCCGTTGCTCACGCTGCCGTCTTCGTCGATCGGCGCGCTGTCATCGCCCCACCCGAACGACCACGCCTGCAGCTCCTCGCTCATCACGGCGTTGAAGATGCGCCCTTGATTCCAACCATACGCAGCGAGCATCACGTCCGGGCGCTCGGCGGGACCCGCCACGATCCCGTACGGAAGCGCGCCGACCGCTTCGCTGCGACGCACCGTGCCCCCCGACAGCACATGCACCTGACCGAGCGCCCAGTCCGACGCGTACACGAGCAGGCCGTCGGCGGATACGGCGATCTGACGGGGCTCTGCGCCGTCCGGCAGCGCGACCTCGTCGACGACCGACAGCGTGGCGACGTCGACGGTGGTCACGGACGGCCGATCTTGATTCGCTACGTATAGCTTCCAGCGCACCGGGTCGAGCGTCATGGTGCCGGAGGTGCGCGAGCCCGTGATGGCGGTCCGCTCGACGTCCGCGCCTCCACACGCGACCAGCAGCCACAGGATCACTGGATCTCCAACGGCCGGGTCGCGGTCGCGACGTCGATGACCTCGACAGCGGGCGGATCATCGCCGAGGACCGCGTCGACGAACGCCTGGTTGAGCGACCGGTACCGGAGCCGCACGGTGAGGGTGGCGCTGGCGCCGGGGTCGAGGCCTGCGGTCGGCACCGCGTACGACGCCGCGGCGCTGCCTTGGGGCTCGATGGTGAGGTCGTCGAGCTGCGCCACCTTCCACACCTCGTGCGCGTGCAGCGGCTGCCCGTCGGCGTCTCGGAGCTGCTTCCGGAACACCGTCGCCGCCGGGTCGAGGTGGCCTCGCGCATCGAGCGCCCCGCGCTGCCACACGACGGCCCCGTCCGCGTCGGTGAGCGTGACCTCGAGCCACAGCTCGCGCAGGTTGGAGACCCCGGTCGGGAGCCGATGACCGGCGCCGCTGTTGCGCACCGTCACGTCGACCGGCACCGAGAGCCCCGCGGCGACCGACGACGGCGCGGCGACCTCCAGCGTGGCGGCCGTCTGCATGAACGCGACGGCGCGGTCGACGTCGGCCTGCGTGCCGTACGTTCGCGTGAACCAAAGGTTCGGCCCCAAGAACGAGTGGTCGGAGTACCCGCGATCACGCGGCATGTGGCAGTCCATGCAGGTGGCCTCGCCCTCGTGGCCGATCACGTGGTAGTCGGTGTCCAGATACTCCTGGTACGTCATGAATTCCTTGACGCCGCTACCCGGCACGAACCCCTGGTGGCACGGCGCACAGAAGCTGCTCTCGTCGGGAGTCGCCATCGCCTCAACGTGCGCCGTCGGGTCGTCTCCGGGACCGGGGTAGCCGGCGGCCAGCACCGTCGCGGGGTCGAGGATGTTCGGGTTGTTCCCCTCCCCCGTCCGGTTCCCGGTGACCGCGTGGCACGCGAGGCAGGACATCCCGCCGCGTTGTTCGACGGGGAGCGGGCCGTTGCTCGACAACGTCGAGCCGGTCACTAGGCCCTCCGGCAGGTGGCACCCGATGCACCACGTCACGATTCCCGGCCCCGCCTCGGCGACCGCGCGGGCTTCGAGCGGCAGGTAGAACGGCTCGTCCAACGCCGCGTGCCGGTGCGCGGCCTGCTGGTAGCTCGCGTACTCGTCGGGGTGGCACGACGCGCACGCTTCGTCCGGCTCGAACGCGCCGGGATCCAACCGCCCACCGTCGGGCGTCGTGACCCAGCTCCCGTAGAACGGCAGGTTCTCCGGCCCGTGCAGCCAACGCTCCAGCGCCGCCAGCGTCGGCGACACGTCCGCGGACGGCGCGAGCGGGTCCTCCCCCAACAACCCACCCTGGTCCTGGAACATCAGGACGAGGTCCGCGATCGCTTCGTCGGGATCGGTCGACGTGAAGCCCGTGCGCAGCTCTGGGTGCCCGTACCGAGCGTCGATCGTGCCGTCCGTGCTCGCATCCGCGACGAACCACCGGTTCGTCTTCGACATGCCGTCCGGGTGGCAGGTCCCGCACGCCGCGCGCTCCGAGACGCCCGAGACCGGAGGTGACCCGTCCGATCGCGCCGAGTAGAACCACCGCAGCGCGGCGCGGTCCCCCGACGCGACCTTGGGATCGTCCGCTACGATCGGGAGCTGATCGACGACGAACGCGCGCCCGGACGCCGCCTCCGAGATGTCGACCACGGCCACCGAGAGCGACAGCGCCTCGTGTACGTAGGCGCGCGCACCATCGGGCGCGACCACCACCCCGCGCGGCGCCGCGCCCGGCAACCGCAGGGCCTGCAGCGCGCCCCCCTCCGGATCGACGACGAGCAGCTCGTCGGATCCCTCACAGACGATGAGCATGAGCCCGTCGGGCGTCGACGCGGCCGCGATCGGCGTCGCGAGGCCGGCAGGGGCGCCGTCCTCCCGCGCGACGTCGAGCCCGGCGCCGATGCCCCACCGTGGCCCCTCCTCGAACGTGTCGAGGGTGACGGTGCTGATCGCGGGCCAGACGGCAAAGTCCGCCACCATCGGGATGTCTTCGTTCCACGTGACGTGCGGCAGCCACAGCGCGTCGCCGCCGGGCGCGAACGCCACGCCGTCGATCCCGTACGGGACGCCCTGGCTCACCGAGGGATCGGGGTGGTCGGTGCGTTCGAGGAAGATCGCGTGGTCGACCTGCTCCGTCGCGAGGTCGATCCGTGACACCCGCTGGTTGCTGTGGTGCCCGACGTAGATCTTCCCGCGGGACGCGTCGTACGCGACCGCGCGCGGGTCCCAGCCTCGGCTCGGAGGGCCGGCGAGGTCGATCGGCGCCTGGTCGACGCCCTGCCCGATCTCCCACGAGCGGAACAGCTCGAGCCCCGTCGCGGCGTCCCGGAACGCGTGGAGGCGGTTCTCGCCGTACGACGTCACGTAGACGGTCCCGGTGTCGTCGGTGACCACGCCGTACGGGCGCGCGCCCGCGAAGCCGATCGTCGACGCGCCCGTGGCCGTGTCGAACGCGAACACCGCGTTGCCGATCGCGTCGGTGACGTACAGCCGGGTCCCGTCGGGCGACAACGCGAGCTGACGCGCGCCCGCGTGCACCGCGAACGTGTCGACCAACGCGCCGGAGCGCACGTCGACCACCGACACCCCGGGCAGGTCCTGCTGCGCGACGTACAGCCGGCCCCGCACCGGGTCGAGCGCGACCGTCGCCGACGCGCGGCTCCCGACGACGACCTCCGGCAGCGCGCCGTCGTCGCCTTTACACGACGCAGCGAGCACCCACCCGAGCGCCCACGCTGTGCTCCGCGCGGTCCGAAAACGCATGCGCTCCTGCCTGACCACGACCTAACCCGCGGCGACCAGGCCGTGCGGCGAGGCTCGGTCAACGCAGCTGACCGGGCCGTTCGCGAGGAGGGAGCGTGCTGGAGCACGTGACCGCGGAGCGACGTCGTCCTCGCGGGGGACCCGCCGACAGGCGACGGGAGGACACCTGAGCGGCGCTCTTGGGGGCCAGGCTACGAACCGGTCACCCGACGGGCAATCGGACCACGAACCGTGCGCCTCCCAGCGGACCCCGCGCCTCCGCCGACACGCGCCCGCCGTGCAGGTCCACCAGGTGGCGAACGGTGGCGAGCCCGAGGCCCGTCCCACCGGCGCGGCCGCGCGCGAACGGCTGGAACAGCTGCCCGACCACGTCCGCGGAGATGCCCGGCCCGCTGTCGTCCAGCGTCACCACGACCTCGGCGCCCTCGCGCGCCACGAAGACCTCGACGCGACGCGGGCCCGAGTGGGTGGCCAGCGCGTCGAGCGCGTTGTGGAGCAGGTTCTCGAACACGCGCGTGATCTGCGCGCGGTCGGCCGTCAGGTTGACCGCGGAGCGATCGTCCGGGCCGGCCACCAGCACCGCCACGCCGATCGGCTCGATGCGCGGCCGCAACCAGCCGGCGACCTCCTCGATCACGCCGACGAGATCGAGCGGTTCGAGCATGACGGTGCGAGCGCCGCGCGCGTAGTCCACCACCTCCTGCATCGACTGGGCGGCCCGCTGCGCCGCGCCGACCATCGTGTCGATGTCGGCCCTCTGCTCTTCGTCGTCCCGCGCTTGCGCCGCTTGCCGGGCGAGATCGCCGTACATCATCACGAGCGACAACAGGTTCCGCATGTCGTGGGCGATCTCGCTGGTGCGCCGCCCGATCGTGGCCATCCGCAGCTCGCGGTCGACCACTGAGCGCTCGGCCTCCTCGAGGCGCGACGTGGCGGCTTTGCGCTGCTCCGCCTCCCGTTGGGCGATCGCGAGGCGCACCAACGCGAGGCTCGCCTCCTGACGGGCCCGGCGATCGAGGCCCGAGATCAGCGGCCCGGCGAGGGCGACCGACGCGATGACGCCGATCGGCACCACGACGGCGACCGGGTCGGGGGCGAACGCCAACACGATCACCCCGTACAGCACCGCCGAGACGAGCCCGACCCCGAGCGCGGTGCGGGCAGACCACGGGATCATGAAGCACGCCCCGAGCAAGAACGCCACCGGCGCCAGGTGCCCCGCCTCCGCGCCCGACCCGAGGCGCACCGCCTCCAGCCCCCCGAACGCCGCGACCGAGAGGATCGACACGACGACGGTGAGCGTGTGCAACCAGCGGCGACCGACCGCCGTGAACGAAACTGCGAGCGCCGCCAGCGACAACGACGCCAGCGCGAGCCGCAACGAGAGGCCGGCCCACGCCCCGACCCCTACCAGATGATCGACCACGTGAAACAGCGGGAACACCAACGCCAGAAACCCGAACGACCACCGCGCCCGGTGCTCGAGCCTGCGCTCCTCGTCGGCGCGAAAGACCGCGTCGGCCTCTCGCAGCTCGGCGACCCGTGCGTCGTTGGTCTCCCCCGGCATCCGCCCCATCCCGCCCGTCCTTCCGGACCCTCGTAGACTACTGCACTCTGGGACGACGCGGCAATTCGTGCCGGGACAACTGCTCACGATCCTTCGACAGGCGCGCCCGCCACCCACACCTGCGACGCCTGCGCGAGCGCCTCGGGGGCGCGATGGGGGTCCTCCGGCACCAACAAGAACGTGGCGACCGAGCCGACCGCGAGGTCACCGACGCCCTCGAACCCCCAGTATCGAGCGGGCACCTCGGTCATGGCGGCGACGATCGCGGCGCCGTCGAGCCCGCTGGCGACGAGCAGATCGATCTCCTCGCCGTCGACGCCCGGCTCCTGCAGGTTGCCGAGATCGGTCCCATACAAGACGGAGGCCCCCGACGCCCGCAGCCGCGCGACGTTGTCGCGCATGTCGCTGCTCCCGCCGAACGCGTGCAGCGTCGACAGCACCGCGCCGCCTCGCCACGCCTCGACGGTCGCGTCCGACAGCGGCTCCATCGGCGTGTGCGCCAGCAGATCCGCGCCCGCCGCCCGCGCCCGCGCCGCCGCGTCGTCGGTGAGCGCGTGCGCGGCCACCTTCAAGCCGCGCGCGTGGGCCTCGTCGGTCAGCGCCGACAACGCCGCCTCCGACAGGTCTGGGCCCGCGCCGAGCGAGATCTTGATCAAGCGGGCGCCGTCACCGGCGAGCCCAGCCACCGCCTCCCGGCACGACGCGTCGTCGTCGCAGGTCACGCCGTACGACGGCCCGCCCCAGGTGGTCGTCGGGTACCCGCCGGGCGCGGTGACGAACGGCCCGGCGCCGATCCATTGCAGCGGCGCGTGGTCCGCCGCGAGCTCCGTCAGCGGGCTCGCGAGGTCGACCGCGGCGACGATGCCCGCCGCCCCGTGCCGCGCCGGACCGTCGTCGATCAACGCGAGGTGCACGTGGCTGTCGATGACGCCCGGCACCGCGTAGGCGCCTCCGCCGTCGACCACGCGGACACCCTCGGGCGCGGCGGCCGGCCTCCCGACGACGACGCCGCGATCGATCTCGAGGATCAGCTCGGCGCCACCGGGCTCCTTGAGGTTGATGATCACGACGTGCTCGGGAACGACGAGCGACGCGCCGCCGACGGGGCGCGCCGCGCACGCCAAGAGCCATAGGATCACGGGACGACCAGGCAGGCGCTGCGCTTGTCGCCGTACCGCTCTTCGAATGGGACGTAGACCATGCACGACCCGTCGTGGCACGCCTCGTCGCAGGTGCCGTATCGCGTGGTGTGGTCACGGGTCGGGCACATGCCGGTCGAGAGCGAGCAGATCCGGTCGTACGCGGTGCCGCTCGCTTCTTCGGACGCGCTGTGCAGGCTGGTCACGAGGCCGTCGGGAGCGCCCTTCGCCCACATGCCCTTCTTCGCCGCGATCGCCGCCGCCTGCAACGCGAGGTCTTCCGGACGCGGCGGATCGTCGATCGCGAACACGTGCGCGAGGCCGTCGCCGATCAAGCGCTGCCGAAGCGCTGGACAATCGACGACCACGCGCCCGTACCCGCCCGAGCCCTCCATCATGGCGCACACCCACACCTCGGACCGCGCGACGGCGCCCGCTTCCTTCGCGATCGCGTACAGCTCCACGGCCGTCCAGGTGCCCCACCGGTGGACGGGACCGTAGGACTCGAGGGTGTTGTAGCCGTCCATTCGGGCGCTCTGGCTCTTGCCGCCCGTGCCCGGGCGGTACGAGAAGGTGTCGCCGTCGTCCCACCACACCGAGATCCGCTGCCCGTCGAGCTCCACCTGCGGACCGGTGATTTCAGGCGTTTGACCCAGCACGCTCGCAGCGACCGCGGCGCCGGCCTCGAGCGGGACGGGCGTGGTGGCGAAGTCACCGACCGTTGGGACCACCGGCTCGCCGACCGGAGCCGGCTTGGGGGCGCACCCGACCGCGACGAGCCCGAACGACAGCAACAAACGGCGCACGGCAGCCTCTCGTTGAGGCCGCCCAATAATGCGAGCCGGCCGGCGCCGCACCGGTGTCGAGAAACCAGCGAACCACCGACCAAGTCGGGATCAGAGGGCGATGCGGCCCCCGAACTGAATGGACGCCGAGGAGTTCAACCCAACGTTGACGTGCGTGTAGACCTTGATGACCGAGAGGTTGAGCTGCCCACCGGCGAAGACCCGCGGCGTGAACGCCGACGACACACCCTCGTCCGAATGCGTGACGCTGACGGAGCCGATCGGTTGCTCCGTGCCGCCAACGTCGGCCACCAGCGGGCCCGTCAGCGCGACGGTGCTGGACGCCGTCCCCGGCATGAAGTCGACCGCGCCGCCGACGAACGCGGTGACGACGAACACCCGCAGGTTGGTCGACAGCTCGAGCGGGACCGACATCACCGACGACGTGATGTCGTACGAGCCGGTCGCGTCCCATCGCGCAGGATCGAACGCGATCGGCAGCTCCTGCGTGAGCCCCATCGAGAGCTGCGTGTACTCGGCGCCCGTCGTGAACGCGAGGCCACCCCACTCGACCACCGAGGCGAGGTCGGACCTCCGCACGAGGTCGATCTGCAGGTGACCCCCGACCGTGAGCAAACGAGGGTCGAACGCCGGCTCACCGCCGGGGCTGTACACCATTCCGTTCGCGTACAGCCGGAACCGATCGAGCGCGCTGTCTTCGGACGCCGTCAGTACGCCCAGGTTGACGCCGCCCATCAGGCTGACCGCGGCAGCGAAGCCCGCGCTCGGCAACGCAGCGTCGCCCGCCGACAGCGTGATCCCCTGTGACGCAGCTCCGAAGCCGATCGCGCCGCCGAGCACGAACGTGGTCGGGTTGGTGGCGTAGTCGACCCCCATGCCGCGCGACGCGATCGCGACGGCGTTGGCCACCGAGTCGAGGTACGCGCCGTCGCCGATCTGGAGCTGGTCGCTGATCGCCTGCTCCATCCCGCTCTGGATCTCGCTCGTGTCCAACCCCTGGCTCTGGGCAGGGTCGATGGTGACGATCACCGACTGCGCGCGCGCGTCGACGGCCGCCAGCGCCAACAGGGCCCCAACTGCTGTCATTTCGCCTCCCCGGGAGACCTTATGCGGTGATGCCGCCCGTGCCACCGTCATCACGATGTCGCGCCCCCATCGGGCATGCGCGGCGCGGTCGCGGGTTGACGCCGTTCGGTCGGTCGCACGGGATACACTCTCACCAGGAGCGTCGCGGCGTGCTGGTTCACCTTGCCCTCGTGTGGGCCCCGATCAGCGCCGAAGCCGCCACCCCGGAGCAGGTGGTCGCCCAGGTCGCCGAGATCGCGCCGATGCGGGAGATCCGCGTCCAGAAGTCGGCGCCGCTCATCACCGAGGCCGAGGTGCTGAAGGTCGCCAACGGCACGCCGATCGCGAGCGTGCAGGCGGGCACCAACAAGGCGTACGGGGCCGCCGTCATCCCGCTCCCGATCGCGCTGCTGTGGGCCGCGATCAACGACGAGACGCGTCACCCCGGCTACACCGCGGTCGAGTACTCGGAGCTCCTGTCGGGATCCCCGTGCCGCGACGGTCGGCGCGTGCTCCAGTACCTGCCGGTCCCGATCCCGATGGTATCGGATCGGTGGTGGATCGGCGTCCTCAATGGCAACAGCGCCCTGTACCAACAGAGCGGTGGCTCGGTGCGCGAGCTGTACTGGAAGAGCTCGGTCGATCCTACCGAGGTAAAGACGGACTCGGGCAAGCGCATCTTGGAGTCGGCGGTGCCGATCGCGTCGAGCTCGGGGGCGTGGTTCCTCGTGGCGCTCGACGAGCGCTCGACGTGGGCCGAATATTACGTTCGGACCGACCCCGGTGAGGGCGTCCCGAGCTCGGTAGCGTCGAAATTCGCGGCGAAGGGCGTGCGGGAGACGATGGACGCCATCGTCCGGTTCGCCCAGACCGGAAACCCCTCCTGCCCGGTGAAATGACATGATCGTCGTTCGTACCTGCGTCATGCTCGTCGCCGCCTTCCTCCTGTGCACGCAGGTGGCGCGCAGCCAGGACCCCACGTTCACCTGGGACATGCCGCCGCCCGATGCGCAGCTCGCCGCCGACACCACCGAGATCCCGATCGGCATGGGCGCGATCTTCGTGCCCGCGATCGTGCCCGCGATCGAGGCTCCATCGGCGATCCTCGTCGTCGATGACGACGTGCGCGAGATCAACGTGGGCGAGCGCGTGCTCGTGCGGCCCGGATCCTACGTCGTCATCGTCGGGAGCGGCTCGCCGAGCCAAGGCGTCGGGCAGCCCGTAGAGGTCGTCGAGGGCAGAACCACCCTCGTACCCGTGAAGTGGGGCGCGCTCCGTGTCGAGGTCACCGACGAGCGCCGCGTGCCGCACCGGGGCGCCTACGACATCCTGCGCGCCGACACCCGCGAGCCGTTCGGCACCGGGTTCGGCGCGGACACGCTGCAAGGTGAGCAGCTCACCACCTGGATGCTCCCCCCAGGTCTGTATCGGATCGTCAGGCAAGGCGCGAACTACCGGTCGCTCACGAACTGGTTGACGGTCTACGTCCCGGAAGCGGGCCTCGTCCGCTATCGGCTCGTGAGCGACGAAGAGACCGGGGAGTTCCTGGCTGGCGGGCAGCTCCTCCCCGACGACTTCGGCACGGTCGGCAAGCGCTCGCGCACGCTGTTCAGCACGCTCGTGCTCGGCGTCGACGGATCGCTGGTGCACACCCAGAACGTCGTCGGGTTCGCGAACCAAATGATCGGCTCGGCCAGCGTGTTCGCCGATGGGCAGCTCGGCTGGAACAACGACCCGCACTTCGTCTCGTTGCTGATGCAGGTCGAGGAGGGCGCGTCGCAGATCCGTCCGGTCGGCGAAGATCCGCTTCCATTGGTAAAAGGCGTTGACCGGCTGCGCGGTGACCTGCTCTACACCTGGTACATCACCCCCGCGATCGGCCCGTACGCGCGCGGGGCCGGCGAGACACAGGCCTTCGCGACGAACGTGCTCACGACCTCGGACACCACGTTCCTCAGCACCCTGTCGGATGGCACCGTCCAGACCGACTTCGTGGCCGCGAACGGCACCTTCCTCGTCGCCGACCCGTGGGCGCCCACGATCGTGCGGGAAGGGGCCGGCATCAACACCCGGTTCATCACGAACCGCTGGTTCAACCTGAACTGGCGCGTCGGCCTCGGGCTGCGTCAGAACCTCTACGGTGGGGCCCTGTTGTTGGCCGACCTGCCCGCCACCCCGGAGGTCGAGTACGTCCAGGTCGAGTCGTTCAACGAACAAGGCGTCGAGAGCACCATCGTGCTCAAGGCCCTCTTGCCGGGCTGGGCGGTGTACGCGACGGACGTCGAGCTGTTCGCAGGGTTCGAGACGTTCACCAAACCGAGCGTGGAGTGGCGTAATACGCTCTCTTTACGCGTCACCAGGAACCTCTCGCTCAACTACTACCTCAACGTCGACTACCTGCCGGTGGTCGTCGAATCGGCCCAGCTCCAGCAGAGCATCCTGCTGCGGGCGTCGTGGGAGATCCTGTGAACCGCATCAACACGAGCTCAGCGTGGATCGTGCTGGTGGCCGCGCTGGCAGGGTCCGGCTGCGTGACAAGCGGCGACTACGAGCTCATCGAGGTGCAGCTCGACGCCACCCGGATGGCGCTGTCAACGCGGCAAGCGGCGTGCAACGAGGGGCAGACCGCCGCCGACGAGCACATCCGCGACCTCGACCGCGAGATCATCGACCGTCAGGCGCAGCTCGACGCGCTGATCGGGCGCCACGAACAAGAGCGCGCGGCCTGCGACGCGATCAGCACGCGATACGCCGAGCTGGTGGCGGCGTTCCCGGACCCGACCACGCCACCGAAGGAGCGCGCCCCGCTGCTGCTCGCCACCCGAGACGCGATGGTGGCCGCGATCGACCAGGCGACCGTCGCCGCCGCGCGCGCGGCCGAGACCGAGGCGGAGCTGGTCCGAGTCGAAGCGGCGCTGCGCCCGCTGGAAGCGAGCGGCCGCGGCGTGCTGCACCGGCGTGGGGGATCCGTCGTCTTGCGCATGACCGCGTCGACGTTGTTCAACGAGAACACCGTCGTGCTGTCGCCGCGCGGCCGCGCGATCGTCGACGAGCTGGCCGAGGCGCTGCGCCCGCTCGGCGATCGGCGCCTCGAGATCGAGGGTCACACCAGCGCAATTCCGCACCACAGCGCCGCGTTCGCGTCGAACTGGGAGCTCGGCTTCGGGTACGCGATCACGGTCCTGCGCGCGCTCCAGGGGGAAGGCGCGCCGCAGCACCTCATGGCGGCGTCGTTGGCCGACACCCTGCCGATCCCAGGGGCGCCCGTCGACGCGAACGCCCGCGTCGAGATCGTGGTGCTGCCGGATGCCTCCGTGCACACCCGGTTCGCGCCGACGCCCCCAGAGTCGGCCACCGAAGCGCCGTTCGAACCCAAGTTGCCTGCGCCCTAGCCGGTAACCGTCAGGTCCGGCGCCGATCGGCGTCCCAGCCGTCGTAGACCCCGCCGTGCAGCTCGGCGAGGCCGTGCAGCAGCGACGCGATGCCCAAGAAGTGGCTGTCGAGCGGCACCTCCTGGCGCACGAACACGCCGTGGGGCCGCCCCTCGGGGCCAACCACCGCCTTCGGCGCCAACCCGGCGCGCGCCGCGTCACGGCGGGCCGCGTCCGCGCCCGCCCGGTCTGCGAACGACAGGTGATGCCGCACCTCGCGCGGCTGGTCGATCGGGTCCCCCATGCGGACCATGCGCTCCAACAAGCCGCGGTTGCGGATGTCCTGCAGCACGACAGGTGGCGGGTAGATCTTTGAATAACCGGCCCACTCCGGGTCGTGCGCGACCACGCACGTCGCCACGAGGCCCAGCCCCTCGAGCGCGGCGCGCGCGGCGTGAGCGGCCCCCGCGACCTCGGACGTGTAGAACACGAACGTCGCGCGCCCGTCGTGGGTGCGCGAACCGACGAACACCGCCTTGTGGTCGCGCCAAAGCGCTGCTTCGAGCACGACGCCGGCCCGCACGAGCGCCGACTCTTCAGCGGAGTCCGCCAAGCCATCGGGGCGCGGCGCGCGCAGCGCCACCTCGACCACGACCGACCACGCGCGGTCTTCGTCGGGGCCGTCTTCGCCCCACGACAAGTCCACCATCGACGCCGCCGGTCGGCGGTCGATCACGTTGGAGAAGCTCGCGAACCCGAACGCCACACCGTGCTCCGCCGGGCGAGCCGTCGCGCTCCCCAGCGACGCGTTGTAGGACACTTCGGCCCCCGGCGCCAGCGCGCCTCGCTACTGCACGCGGGCGCCCGCTCGTGGTACACCGTCACGGTCATGCAGACCGACGACCTGAGGGCGGCCCTGAGGAGCGCGGTGGGTCCGTCCCACGACGCGCTGTTGCGCGAGTTCTCCGAGCACGCCGGCACGGAGGACCCGGAGCAATTCCTCCAATGGCTGCGGGATCGCTCGAGCATCTCCGAGCAGGACTTCCGCGATCTGCACGCGCGCGGCACGTTGGTGCTCAAGTCCCTGCGCACCCTCGCTACGCAGGTGTTCGGCGGAGAGAGCGCCGAACCGGCCGAAGCCGAGGGCGGCGACGGCCCGACGCGGCGGGCGTACGTCTACTTGGGGCGCATCGGGCGCGGCGCGATGGGTGAGGTTCAGATCGCCCGCGACCCCGTGCTGCAGCGGAAGGTCGCCATCAAGCGCATGCACCACGACCTGCCCAAGCGGCGCAGGATGGAAGCGCGCTTCTTGTCCGAGGCGCAGATCACGGCGCAGCTCGACCACCCGAACATCGTGCCCGTGTACGACCTCGAGATCGGCACCAACGGCGCCGCGATGGCGTACACGATGAAGCTCATCCGGGGGCGGACGCTTCAGGAGGTCGTCGACGAGTGCCGCGCCGACATCGACGCTGGGCGGGCCGAGACCACCAGCCTCGACGAGCGGCTGGAGCACTTCCTCAAGGTGTGCGACGCCATCGCGTACGCGCACAGCCGCGGCGTCGTACACCGCGATCTCAAGCCCGAGAACATCATGATCGGCCCGTTCAACGAGGTCTACGTGATGGACTGGGGCATCGCGCGCGTGCTCGACAGCGACGCCGAGGGCGTCGACGACCTCGTCGAGCTGGTGTCGAACGACGCCCACAAGACGCGCACCGGCACGGTGATCGGCACCCCGGCGTACATGTCGCCCGAGCAAGCCGAGGGGCGGATCGACCTCGTCGATGGGCGCAGCGACCAGTTCTCGCTCGGCCTGATCCTCCACGAGATCGTCAGCCTCAAACGAGCGATCCCAGGCGACAAGGCCGACGAGATCCTCTCGCGTGTGCAAGAGGGCAAGCTCGAGCCGCTCCGCACCTACGTGCGCCGCGGCAAGGTGCCGACGGAGCTCGCCGCGATCGTCGCCAAAGCGACCGCCCGACGCCCCGAGCAGCGTTACCCCGACGTCGCGGAGCTCGCTCGGGACATCCGCCGTTATCGCAAGGGCGAAGCGGTCGTCGCGCGCGCCGACACCCCACGGCAGCGCATCAACCGGTGGATGACCTCCCACCGCGAGCTGATGCTGAGCGTCACCCTGCTCTCCGTGCTGCTGGTGTTCGCGAGCATCACCACCCTCGGCCTGCACAACCAGCGCATCCGCAACGCAGCCGAGCACCGGGAGCAGCAGCTCTCACGCTGGCTCGGCGACGTCGGCCGCGTCGGCCACCACGTCGACAGCGAGCTGCAGCGCTACGCGGCCACCCTCGACGTGCTCGCTGCCCAAGCCGAGCTCGAGCTGTCGCGGCCGCCCAACCCCGCCGTCGACCCGTGGGCGTTCGGCCAGGCGGAGGCGTTCCGCCCTCCGGATCTCGCGGCGTCCCCCAGATACGAGCGGGAGATCAGCCTCGACCACGCCGTGCTGGCGGCCGCGACCGGCGTCGACCCGGCCGAGCACACCCCCCAGGCGTCCCGCCTGCTCGCGGCGACGGGCGCGATGCACGCCGCGGTCCTGCGATCGGCGTCACCCGAGGCGCTGGGCCTCCCTGAGGCCGACCAGGACGCGATCATCGGCGTGAGCGGCGCGCCGCTGGCGTGGGTCATGGTGGGGCTCGAAGACGGGCTGTCGGCCTCCTACCCCGGCCACGCCGGCCTCCCCCCTGGCTACGACGCCCGTAAGGCCCCCTGGTACGACCTCCCGGACACCTCGCACGGCGCGACCTGGGGCGCCCCGATGGTCGACCCGGCGGGCCTCGGCCTCGTCTTGCCCGCGTCGAGCGTGCTCCGCAGCGGTGACGGCGCGGTGCTCGGCGTCGCCGCGGTGATGTTGCCGTTCGATCCTTCCCTGAAGGGGCTGTTGGTCCCCGAGTTCGCGCCCGACGGGGCCGAGGGCTTCTTGGTCGACGAGCAAGCGCGCATCGTCGTGCAGTCGAGCGAGGAGCGAGACCTCGGAGATCGCCGCTTCACCCGGGCGTTGCGCCTCAAGAGCTTCCCGGCGCCGCAGCTCGAGCAGCGCATCCCGACCAGCGCGTCTGGCTACTTCGAGCATGAAGGTGATCTCTACATCTTCATGCGGATGGAGTCCTTGGGCTGGTACTACGTCATGAAGGCGCGCGCCGACCAGATGCTGCGCTGACCTCGGAGGGCGTGCTTGTTGTACCGCACCCTGCTCGTACGCTTGACCGACGCCGCCCGGCCCCAGCAACGCAGCGTCGCGCTCGCCGCCGCCGAACGGCTCGCCGCGTTGCCCGTCGTCACCAGCGTCACCGCGCTGCTCCCCGCCGACGCCGACAGCGCGCGCTCGTGGGACATCGAGCTGCGCCTGCACCTCGCCGGGGCCGACGCGCCGACCGACCCCGGGTGGCCCGCCGCCTACGCCGCGATCGCCGCCGACGCGGTCGTCGTCAAGACGTGGGCGTTCCGGGCGCTGTGACGCCGGACTCAGGCCGGTCGGCGCGCGTAGTCGTCGGCGAACGCCAGCGCGACGCCCTTCAGCGCGTCGCGGAGCTCCGACAACGCCGCGTCATCAGGTAGCACCGCGCCCCCGACGACCCGGAACGCGAACCGCACGATCAGGTTGTCGGCCAACAAGGAGCCGGCGCGCACGCCGACGCCGCCGCGCTCGGTCGTCAGCGTGAGCGTCGCCGGGCCCTCGTTCGGGTCCGCCATCGCCTCGAACAACAACGCGGCGTGTTGCTCGAGATCGACGGCCACCGCGACCACGCCGAGCGCCGCCGACGCCCAAGCCGTCGCCCCGCGCACCTCCAGCGCGGGCACGCGCGACGCCGTGGCCGTGCACCAGCCTTCGCCCGACGTGATGGGCAGCGACCAGTCGCTCACCACGACCTCGAAGCCTTCGTAGCGGATCGTGGCCGCGACCACGAGCGCGGCGCCGGCCCACTGAAGCGGCCCTGCCGCGGGCCCACCGTCGCACTGAGTGGCCAGCAGCCGCGCGCCGTCGGTCGAGAACGCCACGGTCCCGGTGCGGTCGGCGGTGCGCACGCCGAGCGCGAGTCCGCAGCGGCCCTGGGCGTCGACCAGCCGCACCGACCCCGAGAAGACAGGACCGAGGCGGGTAAGGTAGCGCTCGAGCGCCGGCCGGGACGACGAGCGGCGCACGGACACCGCCGCGTCGACGTTCAACAGCCGCCCGTCAAACGACGCGACCTGGCGGACGTCCACCAGCTCCGCGAGCGCCGCCATGCCCGACGGCGCCGCGTCGTCGAGCCAGGTCAACAACGACCGGTCGACCCCCTCCGGAAGCGTCGGGTGCCACGCCAGCGGGCGCCCGGGCGCCTGGGACGCTTCGACCAGCGCCGCCAGCACCGCCGACCCGAGGCGCGTGAGGTCGGCGTGGTCGGCGCCCGCCAACCCGAACCACCCGACCAGATCGACGAGGAACCCGCGCCCTCGCGCGACCACCCGCGGCTCCATCGTGACCGTCGCCCAGGAGACCCCCGGCAACGCGCTGACGGGCCGCGCCCCCGCCGGCGGCCCGAGCGACAGCGTGAACGCGCCCGCGTGGGCGTCGCGCAGCACCCGCACCTCGCGGCGCGACCCGTCGACGACCGGGAGCGTGTCGTACACGCCCGCGAGATCCATCCGAAACGCGCGGGCGCGCAGATCCTCCAGCAACGCCCGTGATGGCGCGTCCACCTGCGGCGGGGCCGCGATGAGGGGCAACGACGTCGCGAGCGCGTCCGCGCGCGCGAGGGCCGTCTCCGGCTCGGTCGCCAACACGTCGGCGAGCGACCACACGGTCGACGCGGAGGCGGTCGCGGCGATCAGCAGGGACAGCGCGGGCATGGGTGAGCTTGCCCCGACGCGGCACGACTGGCGAGCCGCCCGGGGCTACATGGCGGCCCCGGAGCGACCATGACCCAGCTCGCCGACCTGCTCGCCGCCCACGACGCGGTGCTGTTCGACTTCGACGGCGTCTTGTGCAATTCGGAGCCGGTGTTCCACCGCACGTTCAACGCCGCGATCGAGCCGCTCGGGCTGCACGTCCCGTGGGACCGGTACATCGAGACGTTCGTACACGGCGCTACGAGCGTCGAGGCGTGGCTGGCTGGGCCACACGCCGCGCAGGCCGAGGCGGTCGGCGACCGGTGGCGGGCCGGGCTCGCCGCGGCCGCGCGGGCGGGCGAAGTAGCGGTCGACCGGGAGCTGATCGCCTCCATCCGCGCGTCTTCGCGGCCGGTCGCCGTCGCGACGTCGAGCACGCCGTGGTGGGTCGCGACGGTGCTGGGCGCGGCTGGGCTCGAGGCGCCGTGCCCGGTGATCGCGCGCGCAGGCGGCCTGCGCAAGAAGCCGCACCCGGACGTCTACGTGCACGCCGCCGGGCGTCTCGGCGTCGCGCCGGATCGGTGCGTCGCGATTGAAGACGCCGCGAAGGGCGTCGCGGCGGCGCGGGCCGTCGGCATGCACGTCGTCGTCGTGCGCACCGACCATGGCGAGGCCGCGTACGCGGCCGCCGACACCTGCGTCGACCGAGGGGCGTTGCTGGTGGCGATGCGCGCGCATCGGCCCCGCTGCGTGGCCGTCATCCCGGCTCGGTACGCGTCGACGCGGTTCCCCGGCAAGCCGCTGG
>CAIUDO010000129.1 GCA_903897935.1 uncultured Pseudomonadota bacterium | reverse complement strand
CGGACGGGTTACGTCCATCCGGCAAGGAAAGAGCGTGCGCGCGGGTCACTGGAACGGGTCGATGGTGGTGGACTTGTCGATCCGGGTCTTCGGGGGCGCGCGTCGCGTGGCGGGCGCTGGCTCTGCCGGGGGTTCAGTGGCCGCGGTGGAGGAGGTGCGACCGGGCCGAGCGGTTCGCCGTGGAGTGGTCTCGGCGGGGTCTGGCGAGACGTTGGTGGTCGAGCGGCTGGCCGCGCGTTCCAGGGCGACACGCACCCACTCGGGCGGCGCCGCCAGCGCGATCGACACTGGACGGTCGACGAAGCCCTCGGCGCGCACGACGTAGTCGCGGAAACCCTGCGGGCCGCCGTCCATGGGGTCGATCGTGACCTCGCATGGCGTTGCGCAGACCGGGCTGGTGGCCCCGGCGGCGACCACCTGGGCGCCGCTGGGTTCGGACTCGAAGCGGACTCGCAGCGCCGGCAACCGAGGCGAGGGTGCCCCTGGGTTGGCGTCGGGCAGCGAGACCGCGGACGCGGCCAGCGGCGGGGGCGCGCCGTCGGTCGGCGTGGCCGGGACGCGCGCCCACCACCAGGCGGCGGTCACCACGGCGGCCCCCGCGCTCACCGCCAAGGCAATACGGACATTTCGTGACAATCTCTCGCCGTGGGCGAGGCTGGGCGACGCGCCTGCCAAGACGCTGGCAGAGTCCGCGACGCCCGGAGTGACGTTTACCGACCTCACGGCGCTCTGGCGCCCGACGTGGCCCGCCGCGCTCGCGGCCGCGGGGAGCAGGTCGACGCTGCGGAGCTCGCTGGTCCTGCCCAGCGACAGCTCAGCGCCGGCCACGGTGTGCATTCCGCCGAGCAGCGTGTGCAGGTCGTCGCGCAGCGTGGCGATGTCGGGGTAGCGCTCGTCCGGGTCCTTCCGGAGGCAGCGGAGGATGATCGCCTCGAGCCGATCGTCGATCCCAAGGCCCCCGGGAGTGGACCGGGGTGGCAGGGGCTGTTCGGTGAGGTGCTTGCGCACGTACTCGCCAAACGAGCGACCTCGGAACATCGGCTGGCCGCAGAACATCTCGTACATGATCGCGCCCAGCGTGTAGATGTCGGACCGAGGGTCGACCGCCACGCCGCCCGCCTGCTCGGGGGACATATACGCGGGGGTGCCGATCAGCGCGCCCGCCTGGGTCTCGTAGCCGGGATCCACCGCGTCGTCCTGTTGCACCAGCTTGCAGACGCCGAAGTCGAGCAGCTTCACGGTCTCAGAGCGTGGGTCACCGCCGACCACGAAGATGTTGTCGGGCTTGAGGTCGCGGTGGATCACACCGACGGAGTGAGCAGCCTCGAGGCCATCGCAGATCTGCACCAGCAGCGCCAGCGCGCGGGGGATGGAGAACCCCGCGCGGAGCCAGCGGGTGAGGCTGACGCCGTCGAGCAGCTCCATCACGATGAACACCGTGCCGTCGGGGAGGCGGACGATGTCGGGGATGTCGACGATGTTGCGGTGCCGGATCCGGTTGACGGCGATCGCCTCGCGCCGGAACCGGTCGAGGGACTCCGGTCGCCGGGCGTAGTCGTCGCGCAGCAGCTTGATCGCCGCCGGGCGGCCGAGGTCGACGTGCTCGGCCCGGTAGACCACGCCCATCCCTCCGCGGCCGAGCACCTCGACGAGGTGGTACGAGCCCAGCACCGTCCCCAGGCGTGGGTCGTCGCCGGCGCGGGGCG
>CAIUDO010000128.1 GCA_903897935.1 uncultured Pseudomonadota bacterium | reverse complement strand
GCAGCGCCTGGTTCTTCGAGAACAGCACGTGCATCGTGCCGTCCGGCTTCGTGATGCCGATCGCGGACGGCAACACGTCGAACAGGGTGACCTCTTGTTGGGTCGCCGTCTTGGCGCCCAACGAGTGCGCCATGATGGCGGCGCCGATCGCGACGGCCTCGTCAGGGTTCACCCGCTCAGACGGCGCCTTGTTGGCGAACGCCTGGACCTTCTGGCGCACGAGCGGCATTCGCGACTGCCCGCCGACCAAGAGGATCTCGTCGATCTGCTCGCGCGTGGACCCGGCTTCGTTCAGGATCCGCTCACAGGTCGCGATCGACCGATCGATCAGGTCGACGGTGAGCTCCTCCAGCACCGAGCGGGGGATCTCCATGTCGAGGTCGATGCTGTTGCCGTCGTCGTCCTTGCCGATCGCCGGCACGGTGACGCGGGTGGTACCGGCAGAGCTGAGCCGGATCTTGGCGGCTTCTGCTTCGTCGCGGATCATGGTGACCGCGCGCCGGTCGTACGAGAGGTCGACGCCGGTCTCGTCGGCCACGCGCCCGAGGATGTGCTGCATCAGGCGATCGTCGAAGTCGACGCCGCCCAAGAACGTGTCGCCGCCGGTCGCGACGACCTCGAAGATCTTGTTCCGAATGTCGATGATCGAGATGTCGAACGTGCCGCCGCCGAGGTCGTAGATGGCGACGCGCTGGTTGAGGGTGCGGCCGAGCCCGAACGCCAACGCCGCCGCGGTGGGCTCGTTGAGCACGCGCAGCACCTTCAGACCCGCGATCTTGCCGGCCGCGCGCACCGCCTGACGCTGCCGATCGTTGAAGTACGCGGGCACGGTGATGACGGCCTGGTCGACCTCTTCACCGAGGGCCTCCTCGGCGCTCTCTTTGATCCGGCGCAAGATGGCCGCCGAGATCTGCTCGAGCGTGAAGACCTGATCGGAGACCTTCACCAGCACGTCGTTGCGCTCGCCCTCGACCAGCTCGTAGGTGAAGACCTGCTGGAACTGGTCGACCGCCTTCGAGTCGAAGCTTCGCCCGATCAAGCGCTTGGACGCCGCGACCGTGGCCAGCGGGTTGTCCTTGGCCTGATCCCGCGCGGCTTGACCGACGAGTCGGTTGCCGTGCTTGTCGATGGCGAACACCGACGGGATGGTCTTGGAGCCATCGCGATAGGTGATGACCGACGGGCGGCCGCCATGAATGACGGCAGCGCACGAGTTGGTCGTTCCGAGGTCGATCCCGATGGCCCTGCCCATCGACGCTGCCCCCTGGCCTGAAGTCGCATCGGACCGATCCGCGGCGATCGGTCTCACGGCCGGCTGGATACCACGCGCCCGCGCGGCGGGTCAATCGGCTGGAGGGGCCGCCCGGAAGGCAAGCGCGGGCGCCTTTGTGCCGACATGGGCCGCGCGGTCGCCCGTAACGGGCTGTCGCGGGGACGCGCGCGCGGCGGTCAGGCGCGCGGCGCGCCCGTGAAGTGACGGAACGCTGACCCGGGCCATCGGGCCCCGATCACCTCGACGCCGGGGTCCGCGGTGACGCTCCCGATCACCCGCGGGTGGGTCATGGTCCGGGCGCCGGCCGCCAGCACCCGATCGTGGTGGGTCGGCGGCGCGGTGAACAACAACGCGTAGTCGTCGCCGCCGTCCACCGCGTGCGCCCACGCGTCCGGGCGCCCGATCAGCACGTCGTGGAGCGGCACGTCGCCGGAGACGACCCGCGCGCCGACGCCCGACGCGGCGCACAAGCGCGGCAGGTCGGTGGACAGGCCGTCCGAGAGGTCCATCGCCGCAGACGCCAGGTTAGACGCTGCGAGCGCGAGGGCGAACGCCAACGGCGGCTCCGGGCGGGCGAGGGCGCGGACCGCCTCGGGCGGCGGGTTCGGCGTGCGCCACCCGAGGCCGGCCGCGCCGAGCGGGCCGCTGACCCACAGCTCGTCCCCAGGGCGTGCGCCGCCCCGCGTGCGCGCCGGCCCGACCAGGGGCCCGCCCAACGAGACCGACACGAACCGGCCCGACGGAGACCGCGTGGTGTCGCCGCCGACCAGCGCGACCCCGCTCCAGCGGCACGCCTCGTGAAACCCGTTCGCGAACCCCGCGACCCACGCGCCATCACCCCGCGGCAACGACAGCGACAACAAGGCCCACGCCGGGCGGGCGCCGATCGCCCCGAGGTCGCTCACGGAGACCATCAGAGACTTCCAACCTACGTCTTCGGGGGTCAGCGGCGCCGCGAAGTGCACGCCCTCGACCAGGGTGTCCACCGTCCACGCGACCCCGCCGGGCAGCACCGCCGCGTCGTGCCCAGGGCCTACCGGCGTGCCAGGGCCAACGGGGCCCACCAACGACGCGATGATCGCTTCTTCCGTCACGAGGGCCCCTCCTGAGCGAGCGGTCAGCGGTCAGCGGTCAGCGGTCAGCCCGGTCAAAGCTATGCCTCGCTCAGCGGCAGCCGACCGGGTTGTTCGCGTTCAGGTGAAGGTCGGTTGGGTCACCATCGCGCCATTGTCAAGCTGAAAGCTGATGACTGATG
>CAIUDO010000127.1 GCA_903897935.1 uncultured Pseudomonadota bacterium | reverse complement strand
CGCTGGCGCCGGGCAGCAGAGCAGGACGACGGCCAATGAGGTGAATCGCATGGTCGCTCCTTAGAAGGCGTGTGCGCCGTGGTGCCCGATCTGGGTCTCGACGGCCGCGAAGCCACCAAAACCAGGGCCGGACGCCCATTCGGCGAAGTCGGCTTCGCCTTGGAGGCGGAGCCGGGAGAACTCGGTAGGCCAGAAGGTGACGGCGAACGCCGCTCGTTGGCGTGATCCCAACCACTCCGGATCGATGTCGGCCGCGACGACCTCGCCGTCCAGCGTGCGCGTCGCGGTGCCGAGCTCGTGGCGGGCGCCCAGCCCAAAGCGTGGGGTCAACCGCCAAGCGAGCTGCTCGAACGTCGTCCAGTCGCTCTCGACGTCGCCCGGCACCTGCCGCCGCCGCCACGCCGCCTCGGCGTGCAGCGTGACCTGCGACCGACCCCCCTGCGTGATCGGGCGGTACTTGAAGTAGACGTCGCTGCCGTACACCTCGGTGCGGTTGTCGCGCCCGGTCGGGTTCGGTCCGCCCGCCCACGACAAGCCCCAGGCGAGCGACAGATCGTGCGACAGCGGGAAGAACTGCTTGACCGCGACGGTGGTTTGCAGGTCGCCGATCCGCTCCACGCCGAGGTCCTCGCCGCCGTAGAACGAGCGCGCCGTCGGCTCGCCGCCCGCCATCGTCTCGCTCGCGAGCACCTCGACGTACCAGGGCAGCGGCAGCAGCACGCTCGCCTCGGTGCCGAGCCCGCGGTTGCCCTCCCCGCCGAACACGCGCCCGGTGAGCAGCGGCTGCGTGACGAAGTCCCAGGTGTGCGGGTGCGTGGGGTTCTGGCGCCCGAAGCGGGTCAAGAACTGGCCCGCGCGCACCTGCAGGCCGAGCGGCAGCGACAGGGTCGTCGCGTAGATCTCCTCGATCTCCACGCCGAACGGCGAGAAGACGAGGTTGCCGTCCATGCGGAAGTACGTGTCGACCGACCCGCCGACCGCCAGCTCGAGCTGCTGCAGGTTGAAGCCGGTCAACAGCGGGTCGTGGGCGCCCACCAGCATAGGCTCGGCGCCGCCGAAGCCGGCGAGCGCGAAGTCCAGGATGAACGCCATGTCGGGGGCATTGCCTCCGCCGCCCGCCGCCTGGGACGGGGGCGCGGGCGGGGCAGGAGGTGGAGACGGCGACGCCGCGAGGTCGGCGCCGAGGGCCGCCGCGATCTCCGCGAGATCTTCGGCGGTGAGGTCGGGAGGGGGCGCGGGCGCCACCTGCGCCGACGCGGGCAGAGGGACGAAGAGAAACAAGGGAATTTCCCCGGAGACAGACGAGAAGACGCCTACGTGGAACACCACGCGGCGCACCCCCGGCCGGACCGGACCCTCGACGCGGGCCAGACGGGCCCCACGCGAAGCACACGCGCGACGAGGCCGTCAAAACCCAAGACGAAGGCGCAAGGGCGCCGCGTCAGGCTCGGGTGGGCGGGCTCGTCTTCGGGGCGAACGCCAGGGGCGGCCCACGGGCGGGCGCATCGGCCCACCACGTGACCGGGTTGGGCTGCCCGACCGACCACGGGCTCGGCACCAGCAGGCGGGCCTTCCGGTGGTCCGACGCGGTCGTCGGCACCGAGCAGCCGTGCTCGTGGTCGTCGTCGAGGTCGGCGGCGCCGATCTGATCGCCGTCCTCCGGCGCCGCGGACGCGCCGTCGTGGTCGCCGTGCACCTCGACGACGTCGCCGTGCTCGCAGGTGGCGTGGCGCACCAGGAACGGGTGGACGAGCGCCGACGTGCTCGACCACGCCCACAGGATCGTGGCGAACGCCACGAGCACGCGGACGGGGAGCAGGCGGGCCAAGTTCATGGCGGCAGCGTACCCCACGTCGGCGGGCGTGTCACGAGCGGATGGACCTCGGGCCGGCGTCGAGCTCGCACACCTTCAGTCAGCGCAGACGTCGACGTCGAGGGGGACGCGGTTGTTGATGATGTCGCAGTCGTGGATGGTGTCGTGCCAGACCTCGAGCACGCGCTCGTTGCCCCAGTCCTCGACGGGCACCACGAGGACGACGGG
>CAIUDO010000126.1 GCA_903897935.1 uncultured Pseudomonadota bacterium | reverse complement strand
GAGCGTGCGCGAGCCGTCGATGTACCGGGGCAGTCCGGGACCGGTCGTGAGCGGGTTGATGCGCTTGGGGTACACGAGGTCCCGCTTGCGCTCCTCGAGGACCTCGTCGGTCTCGAAGCCGAACACGCCGAAGAGGCGCCCCGTGTCGACGCCGGCCGGTGGGTCGTAGACGCCGCCCGGGCGCGCGCTGTCGGTGCGCGTATAGACGCCCGCGATGATCCCCGACGGCGCCACGACGATCTGGTCGCTCGACCCGAACACGCTGCGGGCCGGGTTCAGGACCTTCACGCGCGGCCAGTAGATGGCGGCGTGCTCGCTCACGTTGGCGAGGCCTGCCGTGTTCACGACGTAGTCGATGATGCCGCTCGCCCCCACGCCCGCCGGCGGGTCGAGGATGGCGAACACCAGCCCTTCGCGGACGCTCTCGCAGTACGTGACCATCGCGTTGTGGATGGCGGCGGTCGCCCGACCCGGCACGAGCAGCAGGCTCAGGTCCTGGACGGTGTCGAGCGCGCGGAGGCCGGTCTTGCCAACCTCGGAGCCGATGAAGTCACCGTCGTTCAGCCCGATGAGCCCGTCATTGCCGCCCGTCAGCGTGACCGTCTGACCGTTGAGCGCGGGCGCACCCGGGACGGCCTGGTCGGTGACGCGCACCAGCGACGAGCCGCCGCGCGTCGCGTTCACGATGGTCTCGACGAAGCGCGGGTTCGTCCGCGACATCGAGAGGTCGGCAAACACCTCGCGGTAGGCGCCGTCCTCGATGACCGCGAGGTCGAAGGTGCCGGGCGCTCCGCTGGTCGGCGCGCGCACCTCGAGCTCGAGCCGGTTGCCGTAGCTTCCCGGGTCCTTGCCCTCGACGCGGAGCGCGTTGACGACGCCTCCAGAGCTGCCGCTGTGCACGGCGTTGTCGAAGCCGAGCCGCTCGTCGAGCGAGGAGGCCGCGAGCACCTGAAGGCTCGCGCCCGCGCCCGTCGCGACCGTGCGAAGCCGAAGCGCCCCGTCGACGACGTCTGCGACGACGCCAGGAACAGCGGCCATGACGATGGCGGCGATCTCGGTGGCCGTGACCTCTGCGGCGAGGCCGACGTTGCCGGAGCCGAGCGTGGTTGCCGTGGGGAACGCCAACACCGCGTTCGCGTCGCCGCCGGTGACCTCGAGGTGGGCGTTGGTGCCGCCCAGGTCCGTGCGGATGCGGATCTGCCCCGCGACCTCGTCGACCCGAACGAGCGTCAGCTGGGCGTTCAGGCGCGCGATCACGTCGCCGATGGTCTGGTCGCCCGGCTCGAAGGTGACGCTCTGGTCCATGCCGAGGACGCGGACGTCGAGCACCTCGCCCCCCACGAAACCGGTCGGGAACGTCGCGACACTGACGACCTCCGCGGGGTTGGCTACGATGGCCGCGACGACAGGTCCGCCGCCGTTCACCGACAGCTGCAGCGCCTCGCCGCTCGGGATGAACATCTGCGAGACCGGGACGCCCACGACCTCTGCGGGAGCATCGACGGACGAGGTCGACTGGAGGAAGGCCGACGCGCGAAGCGCCGTCACCGTCGAGGGGTCGGAGGGGTTGCTGTAGTGCGCGGTCCGCACGACCCAGAGCTGGCTTCCGCCGTTCTCGAAGAAGCCCATCGCCGCGAGCGTGAGGTCGGCGTCGGCGGTGAAGCCGCCAAAGCGCGCTTCGAAGTCCTCGGGCGAGGTGCACAGCACGGGCTGCCCGATGGGGCCGCGCTGCGTGATGCCGACGGCTCCCGCGACGGACGTGGGGACGGTC
>CAIUDO010000125.1 GCA_903897935.1 uncultured Pseudomonadota bacterium | reverse complement strand
GGGTCACCGCGCAGGTCGACGTGCCCGCGGACGAGACGGTCAGCGTCGACGTCACGTTCTCGGGCTTCGACCCGGGGCCCCGCGTGCTCGCCCAGCTCGCCGCGCCGGTCGACCGCTCCCGGACGTGGCGCGGCGGCCTCGACGCCGACGCGCTGCGGGGCCACATGCTCGACGGCGCCGCGTTCGTCGTCGCCGCCCCCGAAGACGACGTGCCTGCGGTCGCGCCGTACGAAGACGACCTGCCCTGGGTGGCGGCCCGCAACGGCACGACCTTCACCGGGAGCGGCTTCTCGATCGTGAGCTGGCCGTGGTCCGCGGACGACGACGAAGCAGGCCACGGGGTGATCCCGCCCAACCTCGTAACGGACCCGAGCGACGCGCTCGCGGCGGTGCGCGGCGGGGAGTCGACGAACCGAACCACGCTGGTCGACCAGGCGTGGCTCGACCTCGCCGGGCCGGCGTGGTTGATCGACCCGAGGCCGACCGGCGTTCTCCTCGACGCGCCCGTAGACGGCCCCGAGTCCTGGCGCGTCTGGTTCGACGCGCTCGACGCGGCGGTGCCGATAACCCCAGCCGGTCCATACATCTGGGCCGACGTGCTGGACCCGGCACAGCTCACGCCGGTCGAGGTCGAGGTCGCGTACACCTACGGCAACGTGGTCGCCACCACTGGCCCGCTCGTGCTGCTCGACGCCGGCGGCTACGGCCCGGGCAGCTCGTTGCCGAAGGACGTGACGGCGATGCGTGTGCGCGTCGTGGTGCACGACCTCGACGAACAGCTCGACCACATCGCGATCATCGGCGAGTCGGGCGAGGTGCTGGCGCTCGGTGAGATGGTCGGCGCGCGGGGCCAGCTGGAGGCGATCGTCGCGTCGCCCGGGCGATGGATGGTCGCCGCGGCGTGGGCCGATGACGGCGCCGCGTGGGCGGTGACCGGTCCAGTGTGGTCAGGCCCTCCCGCCGTCCAGGAGGAGTGATGTCGCTGACGCTGCGAGGCAAGGTCCTGACGCCGATCACGCCGGACGAGGTGCGCTACCTCTCCGATGGCGTCGTGCACATCGACGATCTGGGGCGGATCGCGTCGGTGGTCCCCGCCGACACGTGGCCCGGCAGCGTGGACCAGGATCATCGCCCGGGCGTGCTGATGCCTGGCTTCGTCGACGCCCACGTGCACTGGGCGCAGACCCGCATCGTCGGCGCGGCGACTGGCCCCCTGCTCGACTGGCTGGCGCGCAGCACGTTCCCCGAGGAGGGCAGGTTCGCGCACGAGGAGCACGCGCGCGCGGTCGCCAGGATGTTCCTCGCGAACCTGGCGGCGGCCGGGACGACGACGTGCCTCGCGTACGGCCCGGTGTTCCCGCGCGCGACCGAGATCCTGCTCGAAGAGGCCCTGCGGTCCGGGCAACGACTGGTCACCGGTCCGGTGCTGATGGACGACGACTGCCCCGCCGAGCTGCACCTGCCCGCTGAGCTGGCCCTGCCTGCCCTCGAGGGGCTCGCGGACCGCTGGCACGGCGTCGACGACCGCTTGTTCCTGGCCGCGATCCCCCGGTTCGCGTTGTCGTGCACCCGGGAGATGATGGCGGGCGCCGGCGCGCTCGCGCGCGCACGCGGGCTGCACGTGTCGACCCACCTCGCGGAGAACGTCGACGAGATCCGTGTCGCCGAGGCGAGGTTCGGTCAGGACTACCTCGCCATTTACGAGGACGCCGGGCTGGTGCACGCCAACGCGTCGTTCGCGCACTGCGTGCACCTGAGCGGGGCGGCGTGGGACCGCTTCGCCGCCGCGGACGCGGTCGTCGCCCACTGCCCAGATTCGAACTACTTCTTGGGGAGCGGCGGCATGCCGCTCGCCGAGGTGGAGGCCCGCGGCGTGCGGGTGGCGCTCGGCACCGACGTCGCGGGGGGGCGCTCGTTCCGGGTGCCGCGCACGATCTCGGCCGGCTTCGACAACGCGCTCGCGCGTGGGGCGCCGGTCGGGCTGCGTCGGTGGTTGTGGTGGGCCACCCGCGGCGGCGCGCTCGCGCTGGGGCGCAGCGAGGCCGGGTTGTTGGTGCCTGGGCTCGACGCCGACGTCGTTTGCCTCGACGTGCCGCCGTGGGCCGAAGGCGTCGACGAGGTGCTCGGGTGGGCGCTGCTCGACGGCGACGCGCCGCGCGCCCGGGCGACGTGGACACGTGGTCGTCAGGTGTGGCACCGGCCGGCGTCGACCGGCTATCCTTGGCAGTCCGAATGATCGGCGGCGCGGCGCGGGCGGGGGCGCGCACGAGGGTGGTCCGGCATGCCGAGTGACCGATTTCACGTGCGCAGAGCGGTCGGGCGAGGCGCCAACGGCGTCGTCTACGAGGCGTGGGACAGCGAGCAGTCCGAGCGCGTCGCCCTGAAGACGTTCCAGCGCACCGCCGGGGCCGGGCCGCGGGCCGGTCACCGCGAGCTCGAGGTGCTCGCGCGCCTCCGCCACCCGAACGTGGTCGCGGTCAAGGAGATCGTGCGTGATCCCGACGGCACCACGCGCGCGATCGCTATGGAGTTCGTCGACGGCGTCGACGTGGTGTCCCACCTGCGCCGAGGCATCTCCAGCGAAGATCAGCCGACCCTGCACAACATGAACACCCCGAGCCCGGCCATCCGGGTCCGCGCGCCCGACGTGCCGGGCCTGATGCCCGACTTCACGCTCGTCACCCGGGCGATGCTGCAGCTCGTAGACGCGCTCGACGCGCTGCACGGCGTCAACCTCGTCCACCGGGACGTCAAGCCGGGCAACACGCTCGTCGAGATGAGCGGCCGGCTGGTGCTGCTCGACTTCGACCTCGTCTCGGCGCCTGGGCGGACCTACCGCGGGGCGCCGGGCAGCTTGCCGTACGCGGCGCCGGAGCAGCTCTCCGGCGACTTCTCGCCCGCCTCCGACCTGTACGGCGCGGGCGCGATCCTGTTCGAGGTGCTGGTCGGAGCGCCGCCGTTCGTCGGGACCGCGCAAGAGATCCGCGCCGCCAAGCTCGACGGGCCGCCCGCCCACCCCCTGCGCCTCGTGCCGTCGTTGTCGGGTCGCCTCGCCGACCTCGCGTTCGACTTGATGCGCTTGAACCCCACCGAGCGGCCGACGGCGGATGAGGTATGGCGGCGGCTGGGCCGCCAAGGCGGCGCGCGCGGCATCACGTCCGCGCCGCCAGCGAATCGAACACGGAGGGGCCGGACATGACGACCGAGCTGGGGGCGGTGTTGTACGCGACCGACCTCGGGCCCAACGCCGAGAGCGAGTACGCGCACGCGCTCCGCCTCGCCACCGCGACCGGCGCGGCGTTGCACGTTGTGCACGTGCTGCCCGCCCCGCCCGTCGGGGCGCCGCCGGTGTTGCCAGCGCCGCCGTGGGCGACCGCGGCACGCGCGACGTGGCATCACCCGGTCGACAGCAACGTCACGATCGGCGTCGTGCGCACGATCCTCGAGCTGCAGCCCGACATGCTCGTGCTCGGGACCGCGCGGCGCAAGGGGCTCGATCGGCTGCTGCACACCAGCGTCGCCGAGGACCTCACCCGCCGCGCGGGGCTCGTCACGCTGTTCGTCGGCGCAGGCACGCGGCCGCTCGTGCGCATCGCCGACGGGGCCACCCTGGCCCGCCGGGTGTTGTTGCCGGTCGACGCGGACCAGGTCCACCAGCAGCGGGCGATCGATGTCGCCGCGTTCGTGCTGCGGGCGTTCACCCGCCCCGGCGACGGCGGCGACGAAGCGGTCGAGCTCGTCGCGCTGCACGTCGGCAGCGAGGAGACGTTCCCGGCGCTCGTGACCGTGCCGCGGGCAGGGTGGGCGTGGCGGCGCGCGATGCGCCACGGCCCCGTCGTGCAAGCGGTGCTCGACTGCGCGGAGGAGGTCGACCCCGACCTCGTGGTGATGGCGACCCGCGGCGAAGACAGCCTGCTCGACTCGTTGACCGGCACCCGAACCGAGCACGTGCTGCGCTCGGTCCGTTGCCCCGTGCTCGTGGTGCCCGTCGGGATCAACCCACGAGGGTGACGGCGACCACCGCCCCGACCACGCCGCAGACGTCGCCGATGAGCGCGGCCCACATGGTGTGGCGCATCCGGTGCACGCCGACCGCGCCGAAGTACACCGCGATCACGTAGAACGTGGTCTCGGTGGAGCCCTGGATCGTGCTCACCAACCGTCCGGTGTAGCTGTCCGGCCCGATCGCCGGGTCCTCCATGATCGCGGCCATCACGCCGTACGCGCCGGACCCGGAGAGCGGCCGCAGCAGGGCCATCGGCAACGCCTCGGCGGGCATGCCGAGCGGCGCGGTGATCGGCGCGACCAGCCCGACGAACGCGTCGATCGCGCCGCTCGCCCGCAACATGCCGACCGCGACGAGGATCGCGACCAGGTACGGGATGATCTTGAAGGCCACCTGCAGGCCGTCCTTGGCCCCCTCGACGAACACCTCGTAGATCTTGACTTTTCGGACGGCGCCGAACACGAGCATGCCCACCATCAGGCCGGGCAGCAGCCACGCCGTCAGCTCGGTGACGAGGGGGCCCGCGAGCACCGCGGCGGGCGCCAACGAGAGCAAGGCGCCAATGACCAACAGGCTGACGGCCAGCGGGTAGTCGCCGTCCGGGACCGCCTCCGACACGTCCGGCGGGAGCGCGGCCGGGGGCTTCGAGAGCCGCTGCATGAGCTTGACCGCGACGACGGCGGCGGTGGTCGAGCAAAACGTGGCGATCAGCGTCGGCACGAAGATCGACGCCGGGTGGGCGGAGCCTTGTGCGGCCCGAAGCGCGATCACGCCCGTCGGCAGCAGCGTCACCGACGACGTGTTGATCGCGAGGAACAGCGCCATCGCGTTCGTCGCGGTGCCCTTCTCCGCGTTGAGGCGGTCGAGCTCTTGCATCGCGCGGATGCCGAACGGCGTCGCCGCGTTGCCGAGCCCAAGCGCGTTGGCGGCGAGGTTCATCACCATCGCGCCCATCGCCGGGTGATCCTTGGGCACGTCGGGGAACAGCCAGACCAGCACCGGGCGGATCACGCGGGCGGCGATCTGCATGCCCCCAGCGGCCTCGACGACCTTTATCAGGCCGAGGAACAGCGTCATCATGCCGACGAGCCCGAACGCAAGGTCGACGCTCGCCTTCGACGACGACACCATGGCGTCGGTGAGGAGCTGCATCGGCGTGGGGTCGTCGCTCGACCACCCCATCGTGCGGACCGCGGCCGTACCGACCGCGAGCAGGACCAGCACCAAGAAGATGACGTTCACGGCGCCCCCCGTCCGACCCGGCTAACCCCGGCGGGCCCGGATGCCCGCGGTGAGGCGTCGACTTACAAGGCGTGCCACGATGGAGTGAGGGATGCGCGCTGGCTTGCTGTTCCTGGTGTTGGCGTGCTGCGCAGAGAACCCTCCCGCCGCCGCCCAGGAGGCGCCCGCGAGCGCCGCACCCGCCGCGATCGTCGCGACGTGGTCGGGCGGATCGCTCACCGCGGCGGAGCTCGACCCGCTCGTCGCCGACGAGGTCGCGCGCCTCGAGACCGAGCACGCGCTGGCCGTCTACGACACCAAGATGCAGGCGCTCGAGTCGGCGATCATCGACAAGCTGCTCGAGGCCGAGGCCAGCAAGCGCGGCCTGCCTGGGGTCGACGCGCTGATCCAGGCCGAGGTCGTGGCGAAGGCGGCCGCGCCGACCCAAGAGGACCTCGACGGCTTGTGGGCGCAAGCGAGCGCCCAGTACCCCGGGGTCACCCGCGAGCAGATCGGCCCGTTCCTCGATCAGGAGGCGCGGCGCCGCAACGAAGTCGACCGGTACGGCGTGTTCATCGAGGAGCTCGAGCGCGCGTACGGGCTGGCGTTCTTGTTGCCGTACCCCGAGCTGCCGCGCGTCGACGTCGCCGTGCTGCCGACCGACCCGAGCCGCGGCCCGGCCGACGCGCCGGTCACGATCGTCCAGTTCATGGAATACCAGTGTTACTACTGCAACAAAGCACTGCCCACGGTCGAGAAGATCGTCGAGGCCTACGGCGACAAGGTCCGGGTGGTCTACAAGGACTACCCGCTGCCTGGCCATGAGCGCGCGATGCCGGCCGCGATCGCGGCGCGGTGCGCCGCGGCGCAAGGCAAACACACGGAGATGCACCGCGTGCTGCTGGGCAACCAGGACGCGCTCGGGGACGCGGACCTGCTGCGCCACGCGAAGGCCATCGGCGTCGACACGAAGGTGTTCGAGCGCTGCATGACCAACCCCGAGCACGTCGCGGCGATCCAGGCGGACGTCGCCGCGGGCCAGGCCGCGGGGGTCAACGCCACACCGACGTTCCTGGTCAACGGCCTGACCGTCGCGGGCGCCCAACCGTTCAGCCGGTTCGCCGCGGTGATTGACAACGAGCTCGCGCGTCGCTGAGTGGACTTCGTGGGCGCCGTCTCGGCATGCGGTACACTCGCGGCCCGCATGGCCAGCGGACCAGGAGCCCTCCGCGTGCAGCGCGCCACCCTGCCAGAACACATCGGACCGTTCCGCGTCCAGCGGCCGATCGCAGCCGGAGGCATGTCCGAGGTGTTCGAGGTGCGCGATCCGGCCACCGGCGATCCGCTCGCGCTGAAGCTGCTCTATCAGGCCGGCGCCGCGGTCAAGCGCTTCCACCGCGAATACGAGGCCCTCACGCGCCTGAACCACCCGAACGTGGTCCGGGTCTACCACTACGGGACCCACCGCGGGCAGCCGTGGCTCACCATGGAGCTGCTCGACGGGGTCGCCCTGCAGGTGTGGGTCAAGCAGGCGGGGCGGCCCGGCGCGCCGCAGCGGTTCGAGCAGGTCGCGAGGGTGGGCGCCCGAGTGGCCGACGCGCTCGGCTACATCCACGACCGCGGCCTGATCCACCGCGACCTCAAGAGCGCCAACGTAGTCGTGCTCGCCGACGGGCGGGTCAAGCTGCTCGACTTCGGCACCGCGCACGTGGTCGACGCCGTCGACCGCATCACCAAGAAGGGCGAGTTCGTCGGCACGTTCGAGTACGCGTCGCCGGAGCAGATCAGCGGCAACGCGCTGGACGGGCGGTCGGACCTCTACAGCCTCGGCGTGTTGTTGTACCGGCTGGCGACGGGTCGGCGGCCGTTCGACTCCGACGACCACCGCACGCTCATCGACCTGCACCTGCGGGCCACGCCCAAGCCGCCGATAGACGTCGTGCCGAGCCTTCCGCGCGCGTTCAATGACCTCGTGATGTCGTTATTGGCGAAGAAACCGGATGATCGGCCCGCGCACGCGTCGACGCTCCGCGCCGCCCTCGAAGGCATGGTGGCCGCGCCAACCACCACGGCGCACCAGCCCGTGGTGCGTACCGACCGCGCGGTCGGCCGCGAAGAGGCCCACCGGCACCTCATCGACCGCATGGTCTCGGATCGTCGCCCCCGGGCCCTGATCGTGCGCGGGCCGCTCGGCGCCGGGCGCCGCCAGTTCGCGCGGGGGATCGCGGCCCACCTGGACGGCCAGGGGTGGACGACCCGCACCGTGACGCTGGGGCGCGACGGCGACGCCACCGAATTCGTGCGCGCGCTCCTCCACAGCGCGCAGCGGGCGCGCACCCCGAACGACGAGGTCGGCGACGCGACGGTCGCGCTCCAGCAGGTCCTGAGCCGGCCCGGCCCGCTCACCGACACCACCCGCAAGGGCCTCACCTTCGGTGTCTCGCGGCTGGCCGAGGCGCTGGGGCCCCTCGAAGAGCCGAGCTTGATCCTACTCGAGAGCCTGCACAGCGCGTCCGCTGCGGCGATCGACGTCATCACGGCCGCGCACCGCGGGCTCACCAACTCCGCGGCCGAGATCGTGCTGCTCGCGACCGCGAGCGACGACCCGACCGGCTGGTGGCTCGCTGCGTTGCCCGACGTCGCCGCGTGTGAGCTGCCACCGCTGACCGTCGGCGAGGTCGCCCAGGTCGCCGGCACGATGCTGCACCGCCGTCCGCCCCCGATGAGCCTTGCGCGTAAGCTCCACAACGCGACCGGCGGCCAGCCGCGCTACCTCGCCGACGTGCTGGAGGGGCTCATCGCGAGCCAGCGGGTCGTCGCCGCCCCCGACGGGGCCCGGTTGTCGTGGGGCGACGCCGAGGCGGCGATCCCGGTCTCAGCGCGGGCGTCCGCGGAGATCGACCAGGCACTATCGGCGCTGGCCGCGGATCATCGCCGCACGCTGGAGACGGTCGCCCACGCGTCCGGCCCGCTGCCGGCGGCGGTGATCGCGTCCGCGTCCGGCTTCGACATCGCCACCACGCGCGCCTACTTGACCAACCTCGCCCGCGACGGTTGGACCCACCAGCGTGGCGCGCTGGTATCGATCGCCCACCCGCTGGCCGCGCGCCTGGTCGTCGAAGCCACCCACCCGTGCCGTCGACGGAGCATCGAGCGGGGGCTCGCGGCCGAAGTCAAGGAGAATGACGAGTATACGCTGCAAGAGGTCCTGCTGCTGCTCGCGGGCGGGCGACCGTGCGACGGGGCCCCGTCGGGGCTTCGGCGCGCCGAGGAGCTGGAGGGCGCCGGGCGCGTCGCCGAGGCCGCCGAGGCCCTCGACGCGATCGTGGAGCGCATGCCGGCGATGCGCGCCTTGCCCGCCGAGCTGCGGGCACGGATCTACCTCGCCCACGCCCGCTGCTTGTTGCAAGTGCGTCCGACCGACACCGCGATCACGAGCGCCCTGGTTCTGGCGCGTACCCTCACCACCGACGTCGGCGTCTCCCTCGAAGCGCAGCGGCTGGCCGCGCGGCACGAGATGATCCTCGGTCGGGTGCCCCGGAGCCGCGACGCCCTGGTCGACGCGTTCCGGCGGGCCAGCACGACCGAAGGCGAGGCCGATCTGTCCGAGCGCATCGCGGTCGACCTCGGGCTGCTGTCGGTCGCCGCGGGTGAGCCGCGATCGGCGCGCGACTGGTTCGAGCGGGCGCGCGAGCTCGCCGTCGCCGACGGGAACGCGCGCGCGGTCGCGCACGCCGAGGCGGGCCTCGCCTACGTGGTGCTGCGCTCCGGGGAGCTCGACCGGGCCCTGACGCTCGGCCGCGCCGCCATGGCGGCGTTGGAGCACGCCGAGGACCGCCCAGCGGCTTGGGTCGCCGCCGCGGTGACCGCGGACGCGCTGCGGATCCAGGGCCGCTTCTCGGAGGCGCTGCGGATGATCCACCAGCGCCTCGGCCCGGCGCGCGACGGCCAGATCTCGGCGACCTACCTCCGCTTGCTGCTCGTCGCCGCCCGCTGCGAGGCCGACCTCCACCGCCTGGGTTCGGCCCAGGAGATGATCGAGGAGATCGACGCCAACCTGCGCGCCAACGAGCACCTCGATCTGCAGCTCGAAGCGGGCCTCACCCGCGGCTTGTTGTTGTTGGGGGGCGGGCACGCCGCCGAGGCGCGCGCCCTGCTCGCCGACGTGTACCAGCGCGCGCGCGCGGCCAACCTCGGCGCGTTCGCGGAGCGTGGGCGGTCGCTCACCGCCGAGGCGTTGTGGGCGTTGGGCGAGCGCGAAGAAGCAGGCGACGTCGCCGAGGGCGCGTGGCTCGGGCTCATGGGCACCGGCGACCTCGTGGCCCTCGGAGACGCCTGCACGAGCTGGACGCACGCGGTCGGCGCCCGAGTGGACCCGCAGCTCATCTTTCAACCCGTGTCAGACATGATCACCCGCGAAGGAGCGTCGCTCCTACAGATGGAGCTCGTGCTCGCCCAACACCAGTGGGCCCGGACCCGGCGCGACGAGCCCGGGGCGCGGGGCGCGCTCAGGGAAGGCCGCCAGCTCCTCAACCGCCTGGCGTCCCGCCAAGACGACACCGAGCAGTCCGCCCTACGCGTGCACCCGTGGGCGCGTCGGCTGCGTGAGGGGGGCCGATGACGGACGTGCCATCGCGCATCGGCCCGTACCGCGTGGTCCGCCCGATCGCCGGCGGCGGGATGGCCGAGGTGTTCGAGGTCGAGGACCCCGAGAGCGGCGAGCACCTCGCGCTCAAGCTGCACACCGCCGAGGGCGGACTCGCGAGGTTCAACCGCGAATACGAGGCCATGTCGCGGCTCAACCACCCGAACATCGCGCGCGTCTACAGCTACGGGGTGCACCACGACAAGCCATGGATGACGATGGAGCTCGTCGACGGGCAACAGGTCGCCCAGTGGCTGCAGAAGCAGGGCAAGCCCGGTTCACCGTCGCGTATGAGCGCCGCGTTACGCGTCGCGTACGACATCGCGCGGGCGCTCGATCACATCCACCGACGCGACCTCATCCACCGCGACCTGAAGTCCGCCAACGTGCTCGTGCTCGCCGACGGTCGCGTCAAGCTGCTCGACTTCGGCTCGGCGCGCATCCAAGACGGCGCCCCGATCACCGTCGAAGGTGAGTTCATCGGCACGTTCGCGTACGCCGCACCCGAGCAGATCCTCGGCGACCCGATGGACGGGCGCACCGACCTGTACGCGCTCGGCGTGCTGTTGTACCGCATGGTGACGGGCAAGCTGCCGTTTCGGGCCACGGAGCCGGCCGCGTTGGCGCGCCAGCACGTCAAGGAGAAGGCGGCGCCGATCCGCGATCTCGTCCCGTCGGCGCCCGAGCGCCTTGAGAACCTGATCAGCCGATTGCTGGCGAAGGACCCGCTCGCGCGGCTGCGCACCGGCGCTGACGTCGCGGAGGCCATCGAGGCGATCGCCGGCGTGACGCTCGGGCTCCCGGGCACCCTCGACATCGACACCGGGAAGCGGCTGATCGGCCGCGAAGCACAAGTCGAGCGTTTGCGCGCGTTCCTCGACGCCCGCGAGCCGTGCTCGATGATCATGCTGTCCGGTCGCCACGGGAGCGGACGCGCACGGCTGGTCGAGATCGCGGTCGAAGAGGCGCGCGCCCGCAAGTGGCAGGCGCACGGCGCCAGCTTCGCGGAGTCGGGAGACATCGCGGCGTTTGGCCAGCTCCTACGCAGCATGATGATGGTGTGCGAGCCGTCGGTCGCTGCTGAGATCGGCAGCAAGCTCGCCGACGACGAAGCGACCGCCGGGCCCCGCCGCCGCGTCGTGCTTCAGGAGGCCACCGAGACGCTCCTCCGGCAGATCACCAAGAAGGGCGGCACGCCCGTCATCTTGACGTTCCTGGCCCTCGAGCGCGCGAGCCTCGCGACCATCGACCTGATCATCCGCCTCCGACAGACGGCGGCCCGCAGCGGCTTGCCGGTGATGCTCATCGCCGAGGTCGACGAAGCGGCCGACGTGCCCGGCTCGGTCCTCCGCCGACGGCTGCCCGACGCCTGGCGGGTCGAGGTGCCGCCGCTCACGCCACGTCAGGTGTCCAACCTCGTCGGCGCGCTGCTGCACCGTCGCCCACCTCCCGCTTCGGTCGCGCGCCGCATCCACGCGTTGTCGTCCGGGCGCCCGGTCTACGTCGAGGAGATGGTCGACCGACTGGTGCGGAGCGGCTTGTTACGCGCCCTCGGCAACGACCCGAACCGAATCGAGTGGGCCGAGGATCAGATCCACATCCCGGCGCCCGAGCGCGCCCGCGCCGACGCACAAGCCGCCGTCGACGGGCTCCCGATCGACGCCCGGCGCGCGCTCGAGGCGTTCGCGCTCCTGCAGGGGTTCGCCACCGACGCCTGGCTCGCCCACGCCGTCGCCATGCGGCGCACCGAGCTGCTGCCGATCCTCGAGGAGGTGCAGGCCCGCGGCGTGATCCGCCTCGCTCCAGAGGGCACGGTCTTCCGCGTGCATTGGCAAGACGCCATCGCAGCCGACATGGTCCTGGAGACGCTCACCCCGTGCCGGAACCACCTGCTGCGGCAGCGGCTGCTGCAGGTCGTGTCGGATCAACCGACGTTCCCGGGCCAGCTCCACCTGCTGATCCGAGCAGGCCAGTTGACCGCGGCGGCGGCGCGCGGCGTCCCGTGGGCCACCGAGCGCCTGACGCGCGGCGAGCCAGAGACCGCCCTCTCGGTGCTCGACGCGCTCGCGCCCGCGGTCGCCGAAGCGACCGACCTCGACCGTGACCTCGTCGCCGCCGTCGCGGTGCTGCACGCAGAGTGCTTGCTCGAGGTGCGCCCCACCGAGCCGTCGACCGGGCGGGCGATCACCGCGGCGGTCACGGCGGCGAGCGGCACCACGCTGGAGCGCGACGTCGACCTGCTGCGCGCGCGGGTGCACGCGACGGTCGGCCACCACGAGGCGTGGCGTCGCCAGCTCGACAAGTGCTGGTCCGCCCTCGTCACCGGTGACGGCAGCGCGACGCGCCCCGACCTCGCGCTGCGGGTGTCGACCGACCTCGGCGACGCCTGGCGGATGGCGGGCAACATCGCGGAGTCTGCGGTCTGGTACGACCGCGCGCACAAGCTGGCGAAGCAACACGATGATCTCAAGGGGGTGTGCCTCACCCGCTCGGGCATCGCCGCGCTGCAGCTCCACCGCGGCCGCGTCGGGGAAGCGGAGAAGAACGCCCGCAAGGCGCTCACGCTCGCCGAGGCCGAAGGCGGCACCGGGCCGTCGTTCGCGGTGCCGGTGCTGGCCGAGGCGCTGCGCCGCCAGGGCCGCTACACCGAGGCGCTCGCCGTGCTGCGGCCGCTCGCGTCGGCGCTGCGCGAGGGCCAGCTGCCGGCGGCCTACCTGCGCGTGCTGCTCGCAGAAGGCTGGACAGAGCTCGATCTTTGCCGGTTCGGTCGCGTACAGGAGATCGTCGACGAGATCGCCGCCACGCTGCGACGCGGGGAGCACCTCCACCTCCGGCTCGAGGCCGACTTGCTGCGCGCGCACCTTCTGCACGAGTCGGACGAGCAGCACGAGGCGCGGGTGGTCGTCGAGAGCGTGCTCAAGCGCGCGGCGCCAGCCGGGCTCGCCGTCACCGGGGCCCGGGCCACCGCGCTTCGGGGCGCGATCTTGGGCGCGCTCGGTGAGCTCCAGGCGGCCCTCTTCGACCTCGACGCCGCCGCGTCGGCGCTCCACCGCCTCGGTGACGCGACCGCGTACGCCGACGCGATCGTGCTCAAGGCGCGGGCGTTCCCCCAGGCCCAGCAGCCGCGGGAGGCCTTCGGGCCGCTCTACGACATGCTGCGGTCGGAGCCGCTGCTCCCGCTCGAGGTCGAGCGCAACGTCGCCCGCGTACGACACATGGAGTCGCACGGCGGGGAGCACGACGACGCGACGTCCCGGGGTCGCGCGGTGCTCGACCGGCTTCGGGTCCGCCTCGGCGACACCGAGCGCGCCGCGCTCCGGGTCCACCGCTGGGCGCGTGCGCTCCGGGCCGACGACCCGATCGACCGCATCCTGCAGTAGGTTCGGGCCGCCAGCGGCGCGGACCCAACGCGGTCGCGCGCGCCGCAGTCCGCTCTAACGCCAGTTCCAGCCGATCGCGTCGAGGCGGAGCGTGCCGCGGCCCTCGTACTCCACCGTGAGCACGCCGCTCGCGCGGTCGCCCGGCGTGAACGTGAGCTCCGTGGACTTGTACTGGTTGATCATGGCGGCCGCGCCCGTCGACGGGACCGCGCCGTCGGGCTGCAGGTCGGACACCTCGAACGTCGCCGTGGCGCTGACGCCGGTGCTGTCGGTGTAGGTGACGGTCAGCATGTCGTCGGTCGGCGAGAGGCCCGACAAGCCGGTGAGGCCCATCACGATGGTCGCGGTGACCGACCGACCGGTCGGCACCTCGCCGGGCAACCCGCCCACGTAGACGACGCCGGCGCCCATCGGGGCCGTCGCTTCGATGCCGCCGCCGAGCGAGTGATCCGCCCACGGGGTGGTGGGTTGGTCGAGCTTCTTCAAGCCGATGGGGCACTGCGCGATGCCGCCCGCGCACCCGAGCTCAGCCTCCTGCCACACCACGTTCGAGCCCTCGAGGAACCGCAGCATCAGCTCGGTGGTGTACCCGTACGGGAGCGGCGAGTTGCGGGTCTGACTGTGAAACGTGCCACCGGGCGAGTTGTGATCGTAGTCATGGTGGCCGTACCGCCCCGGATGCGCCGCGTCGAGCGCGGCCGAGAACGCTTCGCCGTTGTAGTTCTTCGCGAGGATGTCGCGGTTGTTCCAGGCGAGGTACACGGGGAGATCGAACCCGTCTTCTTCGACGATCCAGTTGCACGACGCATCGAGGTAGTTCTGGTACACCTCGGAGGGCGTGACCCCGTCCGCCTCGAATGGGTCACCGCCGAAGATGTGCGACAACGAGCTCCGGTCGTCGCTCCAGTACTCGACCATGTTGCACGGCGGCGAGTCGGAGATCACCCCCTCGATGCCCTCGTACCAGTGCGCCGTGGTGAACGCGCCGCTCGCGCCGGACGAGCTGCCCCAGGTGTAGAGGTGGCTCGCGCTGAACCCGGGGCCGCCGGCCTTGACCCAGTCGAGCACCTCGGAGACGTGCACGAAGGAGTTGTGGTTGACGGGGTCGACCGGGTCGTCCGGGCCGCGCCCGATCCAGAAGTCGCACCACAGGTTCTCGGGGACGACGAACACCCAGCCGCGCTCGGCGATGAAGTTGGGGAGCAGCGTGGCGGGGGCGACGAACGACGGCGCCACCTCGCGGGCGAGCCCACAGTTCGTCTCCCACTTCGCCTTCGGATCGGCGTAGTAGTCGGGCGCCGAGTCGTCATCGACCGCGCCGCCGTGGAACATCATGACGACCGGGACGTCCTCCTTGGGGGTGACGACCGGACGGAGCAGGTAGAACCGCCGGTCGGTTCCGACCACGGTGGGGAACCAGTTCTTCCAGTCCTTGTTGATCTCCCACGTCTCGACGACGTAGCCCCAGCTCGCGAACCCGACCTCGTCGGTAGCGACGATGTGCCAGCCGGGCCAAGCCGCGGGCTCGGTGTCGGTGTCGGTGTCGGTGTCGGTGTCCGTGTCGGTATCGGAGTCGGTGTCCGTGTCGGTATCCGTGTCCGTGTCCGTGTCCGTGTCCGTATCCGTGTCGGAATCGGTGTCGGAGTCGGTGTCGGTGTCGGTCTCGGCGGGCGACGAGTCGTCCTTGGAGCATGCGCCGAGAAGGAGGAAACCACCGAGCGTCAACGAGAAGGACAAGCGCATGTAGATCTCCGAGGTCGGTCGCATATACCCCAGCCTCGGATCGACCGTCAACGACGGACCGAGGCGCGTGCGGGGCCGGCTCCGGAGCGGAAGACCGCGCGCCGACCCGGTCGTCGCCCGACGGGCCGCGGCGACGCCGATGGGCGCGGCATCGACGGGGGGTGCGCCTCGCAACCGGCACGCTTCCGTGCGATGATGCCCGACCGGAGGGGACGCGGGTGCCCGCGAGCTTCTATTGCGCGACGTGCCTGCACTCGTTCACCCGCGAGGTGCCGCAGTGCCCGAACCTCGGGTGCGGCGTCGAGCGGCCGGCGTCCGGTTGGGGTCGCGTGCTCGGCACCGGCGACGTGCTCGACCGGCACTACGTCGTCGATCGGGTGCTCGCGGTCGGTGGCGCCGGCATCACGTACCTCGCGCGCACCGCTGGCGACGACGGGGCGCCCACCGGCGACGCGCTCGCCGTAAAGGTGCTGTTCCATAGCCGAGACGGCGGATCGCACCTCCGCCGCTTGTCGGTCGAAGCGCAGGCGCTGCGCGACCTCGCCCACAAGAACATCGTCGAGTACCGGGCGTTCGTGCACCGCGCCGGCGGCAGCCCGTACCTGGTGACACGCTACGAGCCGGGCGGAGACCTGCACCACCACGTGCGCCGGGTCGGTCCGCTCGAGGTGCCGGTCGCGCTCGCGATCTTGCGGCAGGTGCTCGCCGCCTTGGCGGTCGCCCACCAGCACGGCATCGTGCACCGCGATCTCAAGCCGGAGAACGTGCTGCTCGAGGCCAAGACCCCGAGGACGCAGGTCCCCCGCGTGCGGGTGACCGACTTCGGCGTCGCGAAGATGATGACCGCGCGCGCCGGCCTCACGCGCGTCGGGGCGTTCATCGGCACGCCGGAGTTCGCCGCCCCCGAGCAGTTCGTCGGGGAGCCGGCTACGCCGGCCACCGACGTGTTCGCCGCGGGCGCGCTGTTCGCGTTCGTCGTCACGGGCAACAACCCGGTCCCGTTCACCGATCGCAACGACCTCGCGCGCTGCTACCAAGAGGTCGTCGCGGGCTCACCGCCCGACCTGGCCGGCGTCGACGTGCCGGTCCCGCTGCGCGCCCCGCTCACGCGGCTGCTCGAGGGCATGATGCACGTCGAGGCCCGTGAACGATGGAACACCGCGACGGCCCGAGCCGAGATCGAGGCGCTCGTCCTCCCGGAGCCGCAGCCCGAGGGCGCGCGCGTCGCGCCGGTGTGGACCCCCTCCCCGACCCCACGCGCCGCCCAGCCCGTCGTGCCGGCCGCAGCCCCGTCGGTGCACGACCTTACCGCTGAGGTCGACTCCGCGCCGACCGTCGACGATCCGCCCGCCGCCGCGCCCATCGAACCCGAGGCGCCGGCGTGGCAGACGTTGGAGGACGTGCTGGCGCCGGCCCGGGCGAGCGATCGGGTGCACACCCGAGGAGATGCACCGGAGGGGTTCCGGCCGCGCTCCCCGACCCTGCGCCCGCTGACGGTGGACGCCTCGGAGCCGCCCTCGTTCTCGAGCGGTCGTCGGGCGAACGACGAGCCGACGCCTCCCCCCCGCGCGCGGCGGCGGGGGTACCCGCCGGGGCACCCGCTGCACCGCGCGGCCAGCAGCGGGGAGCTCGACGAGACCGATCCGACGTTCGACCCCGGGCGATACCGTGCGCCCCCGAAGCCGGCGACGGACGCCCAGACGATCGTCCTCCAGGTGGACGGAACCCTTTGGGTGCCACCGTCGCCGCGCGCCCTCGGCGACCCGCCGCCCGGCACGGCCGCCGAGATCCTGCACGCGCTCGGCAACGTCGCGGCCCCGGACCGTGAGGCGCTGGTGGAGCTGCTCGCGGCGATGGACGAAGCGTCGGTCACCCGCGCGCTCCGCACCGCCGCGAGCCACCGTGAGGCGTGCGCGCGGGCCGGCGCGATGCTGGCGATCGCCGGGCTGCAGCGCACCGATATGGTCGCGAGCGCGCGCATGCCGCTCACCGATCGCGACGCCGGGGTGCGGTCGTGCGCCGCGCACGCCCTCGGGATCGTCGGGCGCGCCGGGTCGATCCCCAACCTGTCACGCGCGCTCGGCGACGCCGATCCGACCGTGCGCGCCACCGCGACCCTCGCGATCGCCCGCGCCGCGCGCGCCGCTGGACGCCCCGATCTGGCGCTCGGGTGGCTGGATCGCGCCGCCGCCGACAACGACGCCTCGGTCGCGGCCGCGGCCGCGCTCGCGCGTGGCTGGCTACGGTAGCGGTTCATCCCGCAGGATCACCCCGACCGGGGCGTGGTCGGACGGGGCGAGGTCCCCCTTCTTCTTTCGCTCGTTGCGGTCGATCCATGCGCTCGCCACGCGCCCGACCAGCGGCGCGGTCACGAGCACGTGATCGATGCGCATGCCCTGCCCCTTGTGGAACGAGCCGGCCCGGTAGTCCCAGTACGAGTACGTCCCCGGGGGCACGTGCGGCCGCACCGCGTCGTGCAGGCCGAGCGCCATCAGCTTGCGCCACTCGTCGTGCTCGAGCGGGTGGTACCCCGTCTCACCGTCCATGCCGAACGGATCCCAGATGTCCTCCGGACCGGGCGCGATGTTCATGTCGCCGAGCAGCACGATCGGCGAGGTGAGGTCGAGCTTGGCGACCCAAGCGCGGAGCTGCTCGTAGAAATCCAGCTTGAAGACGAACTTGGGGCTCGTCGCGCTCTGACCCTGCGGGCAGTACAGACAGACGAACCGCACGCCGTTCGTGGTGCCGGCGATCAGGCGAGCATCGCCGCCGTCGCCCGGGAAGCCGCGGTGTACGTCGGTGATCGGGGTGCGCGACCCGAGCAGCACGCCGTTGTAGGCCTTCTGCCCGGTGAACACGACCTCGTAGCCTCGCTGGGTGAACATCGACACCGGCACCGCGGCGTCCTCCAGCTTGAGCTCCTGCAACGCGAACACGTCGGGCCGGACGCGATCGAGGAACTCGGCGAGGAAGGCCTCGCGCGCCTTGAGCGAGTTGACGTTCCAGGTCACGACCAACACCCAGCACCTCCGCCCGCGCCTCCTACCCGGCCGCCGCGCCCCGCGGTAAGCGGTGCGCCCTCGGAGGTCTCATGCGCGCCCTCGTGCTCGGTGCGGGTGGTCAGGTTGGAACGGATCTGGTCCGGTTCCTGCTCGGGAGCGGCCACGCCGTCGCGATGGCTGACCTGCGCCCCGCGGCGGCGTCGGCCGCCGGCCCCGCCATGGCGGCGCTGCTCGACCGATACGGCGCCGGCGACCGCTGGCACACCGCCGACGCCACCGACGCCACCGTCGTCGCCCGGCTCGTCGACCGCTACGAGGCCGACACGATCTTCCACCTGCCCGCGCTGTTGTCCGCCACCGGTGAGCGCGACCCGGAGCGCTGCTGGGCCGTCAACATGGAGAGCCTGCGCGGCGTGCTCGACCTGTGCCGCGCGCGATCCTCGCGCTCGATCAAGGTGATCTTCCCGTCGTCGATCGCCGCGTTCGGGCCGCTGCCGGGCGTGCCGGGCGGCTACCCGGACGGCGTAGCGAGCAACGAGATCGGCTTGCTCCCCAGCACCTTGTACGGCGTCACCAAGGTCGCCGGAGAGCTGCTGGGCGCGTGGTACGCGCACCGCGGGTGGGCCGACTTCCGCTCGGTCCGGTTCCCCGGCTTGTTGTCGGCCGCGCCCCCCGGCGGCGGGTCGACCGACTTCGCCAACGAGATGCTGTTCGCGGCCGCGCGCGGGGAGACGTCGATCCAGACGTTCGTTCGTGCCGACACACGGGTGCCGTTCATGCACATGGACGACGCGGTCCGGGCGCTCGTCGAGCTCGCGCAGGCGCCCGCGGCGGGGCTCACGCGCCGCGCGTTCAACATCGCCGCCATCTCCCCGTCCGCGGAGGAGCTCGCCGCCGCGCTCGCGCGCCGGGTCCCGGGCTTCACCGTCCGCTGGTCCGCGGGCGGCGACCCTCGCCAAGGCTTCCTCGACTCGTGGCCGCGCGTGCTCGACGACGCGCCGGCGCGCGAAGAGTGGGGCTGGCACCACCAATTCGACCTCGACCGCCTGATCGACGACCTGCTCGGCGCGATCCGGTCGGCCGACGCCCACCGCTGAGAGGACACCATGCCGGTCATCCCTGAGGAGACCCACGACTCGCCGCTCTACCGTATGCGGCACTCGCTCTCGCACGTGCTCGCCCAAGCCGTCCAGGAGCTCTACCCGGGCACGTTGCTCGGCTTCGGGCCGCCGATCGACGACGGCTTCTACTACGACTTCGTGTTGCCCAAGCCGATCGGCCCCGAGGATCTCCCGGCGATCGAAGAGCGTATGCGCGCGATCATCGCCGCCGCGCAGCCGTTCCACCACGACGATCTCGAGCCGGAGGAGGCCTACGCGCGCATCGCCGGCATGAACGAGCCGCACAAGGCCGAGTACGCGCGGGAGCTCGTGGCCAAGCGCGGCGTGGAGCGCATCGGCTTCTACCGCAACGGCCCGTTCCTCGACATGTGCGAGGGACCGCACGTCGCGAACACCAGCGAGCTGCCGCGCGACGGCTTCAAGCTGCACAGCCTCGCCGGCGCGTATTGGCGGGGAGACGAGCGGAACACGCAGATGACCCGCATCTACGCGTACGCCTACCCCACCGCAAAGGAGGTGCGGCAGCGCGTGCAGGAGATCGAAGAGGCCAAGCGCCGCGATCACCGAAAGCTCGGGGTCGAGCTCGGTCTGTTCACGATCACCGAAGAAGTCGGCAAGGGGCTGCCGCTGTGGCTCCCGGCGGGCACCGTCCTTCGCGACGAGCTCGAGAAGCTCGCGCGAGAGATGGAGTTCAAGTACGGCTATCAGCGGGTCTCCACCCCTCACCTGACCAAGGAGGGGCTGTACCACACGAGCGGCCACCTCCCGCTGTACGAAGCCGGCATGTTCCCGCCGATGGAGCTCGACGAAGAGGGTGATTTGCCCTCCGCTTCGTCCAAGGAGCGCAGCCGCTACTACCTCCGGCCGATGAACTGCCCGCACCACCACATGGTGTTCAAGGCGCAGAAGCACTCGTACCGTGATCTCCCGCTCCGCATCGCGGAGTACGGCACCGTGTACCGCTTCGAGCGCGGCGGCACCTTGCACGGGCTCACCCGCGTGCGTGGCATGACCATGAACGACGCGCACATCTACGTCACGCCGGAGCAGCTCGAAGACGAGTTCATCTCCGTCATGCGCATGCACCAGGAGTACTACGACCTGTTCGGCCTCACGAACTGGTACATGCGGCTCTCGACCTGGGATCCCGACGACCCGAAGCGCGCCGGCAAGTACGTCGACGACCCGGAGAGCTGGGCGAAGACCCAGGCGCAGGCTACCGCCGCGCTCGAGCGGATGGGCGCCCATTATCGGGTCTCTCCGGGAGAAGCGGCGTTCTACGGCCCCAAGGTCGACTTCCAGTTCCGGACCGTGCTCGAGAAGGAGTTCACGGTGTCGACGAACCAGATCGACTTCGCGGTCCCGGGGCGGTTCGGCCTCACCTACACAGACCGCGACGGCACCGAGCGCACCCCGATGTGCATCCACCGGGCGCCGCTCGGCACCCACGAGCGGTTCGTCAGCTTCCTCATCGAGCACTACGGCGGCGCGTTCCCCACGTGGCTCGCCCCCGTGCAAGTGCGCGTCGTGCCGGTCGGCGAGAAGTTCGTCGCGTGGGGCCGCGAGATCGAGGCGGCGCTGCGCCAGCACATGATCCGGGCCGAGGTCGACGACTCGGACCACACCATGGGCAAGAAGATCCGCAACGCGGCCACCTCCAAGGTGCCGGTCGTCGCGATCGTCGGCGAGCGTGAGGTCGAGGCGCGCGCGGTGACCATCCGCCGCTACGGCATCCAGCGGCAAGAAGAGATGGGGATCGACGCGTTCGTCGACCTGATCCGAGGCGAGATCCAGCAGCGCCGCCACGTCCGGGAGTGACCCCCTCGTGACGCGCCGCCTGGTGCCGCGGTCGGCGGAGCCCGACGATCCGGCGATCCGTGAGGCTGCCGCCTGCTTGCAGGCTGGCGGCCTCGTCGTGTTCCCCACCGAGACGGTGTACGGCCTCGGCGCCGACGCCACCAACGCCCGCGCGATCGCCGCGGTCTACGACGCGAAGGGGCGCCCGGCGGACAACCCGCTGATCGTGCACGTCCGGGACCTCGACGACGCCGCGCAGGTCGCGGACGTGAGCAGCCCGAGCGCGCGTCGGTTCGCCGAGCGGTTCTGGCCGGGCCCGCTCTCCCTCGTGTTGCCCGCGACCGCCCTCGGGTCGGTCGCGAGCCGCGGGCGTCCCACCGTCGCGGTGCGGGCGCCGAGCCACCCGATCGCGCGCGCGCTGCTCGTCGCGGCGGGGCTTCCGCTCGCCGCGCCCAGCGCCAACCGATCTGGGCGTCCTAGCCCCACAACCGCCGAGCACGCCCTCGCCGAGCTCGACGGGCGCGTCGCGCTCGTGCTCGACGGCGGATCGTGCCGGTTCGGCATCGAGTCTTCGGTGCTCGACCTCACCGTGGACCCGCCGCGCTTGTTGCGTCCGGGGGGCGTGTCCCTAGCGGTGCTTCGCCAGGTCGATCCTCATGTTTCACCAGGTGGAGATGCGGCGCGATCTCCGGGCACCCGGTACGCTCATTATCAACCGATCGTCCCGCTGATCGCGCTCGGCCCTGCGGTCAGCGCGGAGGTCGCCGAGCGCCTCGTGCTCGTGCTCGACGGCCCCGACGCGTGGATGGGCACGCGAGCGATGGGCACGGCGACGTTGGTCGAGCGCGTCACCGCCGACGCCGTCGCCCACCACCTGTACGCCGACCTGCGCGACCTCGAGCAGGACCACGCCACCCTGATCGTGCGCTTGCCGGACGTCGAGCACGCGGTCGCCGAGCGCGCGCGCCGGGCGGCGTCGTGGACGTTCGACAGCGACGACGAGGTGACCGCGTGGATCAGGGCGCGAACACCGCGCAGCTCCGCGCTGGAGCCGTGACGGTGCCCCAGCCCGACGACGAGACCATCCCGCCGCCGAGGCCCAGCGAATTGCCGAGCAACCCGTCAGGGAACCCGAGCCCGCCGAGATCCGCGTAGGCCGTGGCGTCGAAGCTCGCGCGGTTGATGGCCACGACCACCGAACCCTCCGCGGTGCTGCGCGCGAACACCATGACGTCCTCCGTCGAGCCGATGCCTCGGTAGTCCCCGCGCCGCAGCGGGCGCAGCTCCTGGCGCGCGGCGCCGACCCGGGAGACGTCGGCCAGCAGCGACGCCTCGCGCGCCGACAGCGCCGCCCCCACGCGGTGCATGTGACGATTATCTGGGTCGTTTCCGCCGAATTCACCGTACTCGTCGCCCTGGTACAGCATCGGGGCGCCGGGCTGGGTGAGCAACCAGCACAACGCGACGCGCGCACGGTCGTAGACCTCGTCTTCGCCCGGCTGCACGGGCAAGCCGTCTTCGACCCACTTCCGGTCGTTGACGTCGTCGGGGTGGTCCCAGCGCGATCCATCGTAGTCGATCATCGACACGAGGCGGGAGGTGTCGTGACTGCCGACGTACGGGGTCATGATGGAGCCTGGCAGATACTGAGTCTGACTGTGGCCCGTCCATACATCGAGGTGGATCATGCCCTTCGATTGGTGCACGAACACGTTGTCCACCACGGCGTGGTAGAGCACGAAGTCGAACTGCCCGTCGAGGCCGTCCGGGCCGAGGTACCGGTTGATCGTCCCGTATTGGTCGGCGTTCGCCGCGAGGTCGTCGCCGGACCAGCCCATCGCGGTCTCGCCGTCGAGGTAGTAGTCGGTGCCCGCAGTCTCGAAGCGCTCGTTGATCCTCGTGACCAGGTTGAACACCGCCCCAGCGTCGACGTGCTTGACCGCGTCGATGCGCGCCCCGTCGAGATCGTAGGCCTCGAGCCACCACAACACGTCGGCGATGAACTGCTCCGACGCCTCGCGGTTCTGCCAGTCGATGTCCGGCATGTAGGGCGCGAACAGGCAGGTGAGCGCCTCGGCCGTCCAGTCGCAGCCGGGCGTGCCGCACGTGCAGCCGTCGTTGAACCAGTCGGGATGATCCCGGTAGTACGGGTGGTCTTCGTGCACGTGGTTGACGACCGAGTCCATCAAGACGCGGATGCCGCGCGCGTGCGCCGCCGACACCATCGCGCGCAGATCGGCGTCGGTGCCGAGCCGCGGGTCGACCTCACGCGGCGCGATTGGCCAGTAGCCGTGGTACCCCGTCACCACGTGGACGCCGTCGCTCGCGATCTCCGCCCCCGACGCGCCGGTGTTGAACGGCGTGAGCCAGATCGCCCGCACGCCGAGCGCGTCGAGGTAGCCGGACTCGATCCGCTCGGTCAGGCCCTGCAGATCGCCCCCCTGCCAGTCTCCGCCCGCCGCCGCCGTCGGCTCGGGCGGTGGGTTGTTGCCAGGGTCGCCGTCGGCGTACCTGTCGAGCATCACCATGTAGATGAGGGCGTCGTTCCAAACGAACGGCTCGTCGGCCTCCACCCAGAACGGCAGCAGCGCCGGCTCGCTGGCCCGACCCTCCGCGTCCGTGAAGGTCACCGACAGCGTGTGCTTGCCGATCGGCAACCCATCGAGATCGACCGTGAGGAGGCCGGTGCTCGGATCGAACGAGGCCGGCTCGACGGTGTCGACGAAGTCGGATCGCCGCGTGACGGCCGCCGAGACGAGCGGCGCCCCGTCAGCGGCGGCGACCCCCTGGATCGTCGCCTCGAACCTCGCCCCGGTGGCGCCCGCCGCGACCACCTCCGCCGCAGGCACGGCGCACGCTTCGACGCGCAGCCCCGAGTTCTCGGTGCCGTCGCAGTACGCACGGTAGGGCGTGGAGGGGTCGAGCTGCCAGACCCCGTCGACGATCAGCTTGTAGCAGTACACGCCCTGGCCGGCCGCGCCGTACACGTCGACCTCGGCGGCGAACCCGCCCCCCGTGGACGTGAGCGGGATCCAGGACGGTTCATCCCACCCAGTGACCTCCGACGCGAAGTACACCGTGGTCGCGGCGTCTTCGTAGGTGATGGTCGACGCGCACGTGCGCACCGGCGGCGGGACCACCTCGGACTCCGACTCCGTCTCGACGGCGGTCTCGGCGGTCTCGGCCGTCTCTTCGGTGTCGGGGACCGTAGGTTCGGACTCGGTCGGGCCCGTCTCCTCAGGGCCGGTCGGCGGCGCGATCGGACCCGTGTCGACCTTGCCGCACGCGGCGAGCGTGACCCAAGCCACCGTTCGAAGCGTACTCACGAGCGAGCGCATGCCCCCTCCCCGGAGCGCCCTAACACGCAGGTCGGACCGACCGCCACCGCTGGTGACCCAGATTGGAGTCACGGCCGCGACGCGTTATGTGCCCTTGCCTCCGGAGGCGCCATGCTGCCGCTGCTGTCCTTGGTCGCGCACGCCGTCACCCCGCATCGGTCGTTCTACGACTTGCCCTCGTCGAACGGGTGGGGCGCTGTCGTGGTCGACCTCGAAGGGGGACGGCTGCACCACTGGCGGGACCACCTGTTCGCGACCGAGGAGCCCCAGTGGGACGCTGCGGGCAACGAGGTGTGGGTCGACGGGCACCCACAGACGGTCTTCGCCCGCGACCTGATGTACGACGCGTACCTGGGCGTTCGGGTCGACGGGGATCAGCGCTGGTTGCCGGGGGTGCCCGTCGACTACGACGCGTCCGGGTGGATGGCGTGGGATCCCGCCGAGGCCCCGCACGGCGGCACGAACGTGGTCGAGATGGTGCAGACGTGGGGAGACCTCCGGTTCACCCACCACATCTGGGCCCCGACCGGCCTCTCGCGCAGCGCGTACGCCGTCGTGACCACGGTTGAGAACACCGGAGCGAGCCCCGCTTCGGACGTCGTGGTGTTCGGGCTGCAGAACCTGCACCTTGGCGAGGGGCGCCCCGGCCCGACCACGGACATCGGCGCCGAGAACGAGACCGTGGTGCTGCACGCCGACGGCACCGTCGAGGAGCGTGGCTTCGCCGGGGTCGCCGCGTTGGTGCCGCTCATGCCCTCGTCGTCACGCTCGGTCTGGTACCCGGGCGCGGCGTGGGCGAACCCGTGGGAGGTCGTCAACGCAGGCGGCGCCGCCGATCCCGCGGCGCAAACCGGGGATCAAGGCGTGCACACCGACACGGTGTCGTACCTACGGTGGGACCTCGGCGATCTCCCGCCCGGGGGCACCGCGCACGTCGGCTACGTCGTCGGCCACGACGGCGACCCGTTCGCGTTCGACGCGGTGCGGGCCGAGCTGGCGGCGTGGGCGGCGTCGGCCAGCATCGTGTCGATCGCTTCGGTGGACGCCGAGTTCTGGCGCTCCGTGCAGCGCAGGCTCGTGCTGCCACCCGGCATGACCGCCGAAGAGACAGCCCTGTACCGCCACGCGGCGGCGGTGCTCGACATGGCACAGGTCAAAGAGGACCGGACCTACCTGCGAGAGTGGCGCACACGGGACGGTGAGCCCCGGTACTCGATGTTCGGCGGCCTGCCAGGCGTCGTCGAGCACCGCGCGAAAGGCGGTATCCTCGCGTCGCTCCCGCCGGGGCAGTGGACGTACGCGTGGCCGCGCGACGGCGCCTACGCGGTGGTCGGCATGTCGCTGGCGGGCTTGCACCCCGAGGCCCGAGAGGGCCTGCGTTACCTGCTCGACGCGGTCAGCAACCGGTACGTAGGTTATGACGAGCTGTCCGCGTACCCGATGGTCGACTACCAGATCAGCTTGTGCCGGCACCACGGGTTCGGCATCGAGGAGTCCGACACCACGTACGGAGGCAACTTCAACTTCGAGTTCGACGGCGCCGGGCTGTTCTTGTGGGCCGCCGGGGAGCACGCGCGCGCGAGCGGTGATTGGTCGTTGATCGAGGAGCGATGGCCGCAGCTCCGCGACGAGCTCGCTGGGTTCTTGCAGGCCCTCATTGACAGCGACGGCCTCATCCGGGCCGACTCGTCGATCTGGGAGCACCACTGGTTCGGGTGGGAGCGCAAGTGGTCGTACACCTCGATCACCGCGGCGCGCGGGCTGTGCGAGGCGGCCGACATGGCCGACCACATGGGCGACGCCGCGCTCGCCGCCGAGTATCGGGCCGACGCGAACCGCATCCGCGACGCCATCATCGCCGATCTATCCGACCCGGACGGCGCGATCGCCGCGACCCTCGAGGAGCTGGCCGTCGGCAGCGGGTACAGCGACGTGTCGTCCATCGAGGCGATCGGCCTCGGCCTCGTCGACCCGACCGGAGCGGCGGCGGCGGCGACGTTGGACCTGATCGTGCGCGATCTGCAGACGCCGGCCGGTCCAGGGTTCTCGCGTAACGACGACGCGTGGGACGGCCACGACCTGTCCCCGTGGGGCTCGTCGTACGACAGCGACGAGTGGGTGTGGGCGGACCTGCGCACCGCCGTCGCCGCGCGTGACGCTGGAGACGTCGCGCTCGCCGACGACCTGCTCGCGTGGATCGAAGGCCAGAGCGCGGCGAATTTCCTCGCGGTCGGCGAGACGTTCGATCCGTTCGACGGGGACTACACGAACAACGCGCCGATGGTGGGCTACGGGTCGGGCGCGTGGATCCTGGCGATGCACCATCGCGCCGGCACGTGGTCTCCGGGCCCGGCGTGCGGGGCGTGGGCGGACGAAGCCGACGCCGACACCGATGCGGATACCGATACCGATACGGACACCGACACCGATACGGATACCGATACCGATACCGATACCGACACCGATACGGATACCGACACCGATACGGACACCGATACCGACACGGACACCGAGTCTCCGTGGGGTGACTGGGACACCCCGGAGGACAGCGCGGTGGCGGCGCCGAAGTCGTGCGGCTGCGATTCTGGCGCCTCCCCCGCCGTGTTCGCGCCAGCGGTCCTGCTGCTGCTCCTCCGTCGACGCCGTTGAGCCGCGTTTGCGCAGGGCCGCGGGTCCAGCTACGCACCGATAGGATTACACGATGGCCCCCAAGTCGCAGCTGACGAATTCGGACCGCCTCGACGCAGCGCGTGCGGCGGAGCTGCTCACGGATGAGGTGCGGCGCTCGCCCGAACGCGCGATGCTCGGCACCGTGCTCGGGGCCACCTACCTTCGACAGTTCCCAGACCTGCGTTCGAAGCTACGCTTGGCGCAACTGTTGGACCAGTTCGCGCACGAGCTGACGGTCGTGGGGCGCTCGGGTGAGGATCTGGTGTGGGGCATGGAGGCCCCTGATGACCGTCCGCCGGTCGTGCTCGACGACCTGCTCATGGTGGAGGGTGATCCCCCCGCGGTGGCGCCGCACAGCGTCCGGATCGAGTCGGTCCGGTTCGAGAACTACCGCGCGCTGAAGGACACCACGCTGACCTTGAGCGGACTCACCGCCTTGGTCGGCCAGAACGGTTCGGGCAAGACGTCGCTGCTCGACGGCTTGTGGCGTTGCAGCTTGCTGTGCACGAAGAAGCCCGACCTCGTCTTCACAGGTACGAACGCGGTTGAGCGGGTGCGGTGGCGCGGCAGCACGAACACGATCCGCCTCACCGTGAACGGGACCAGCGGCTACGGGTATACGTACGCCAGCGCGAGCCGCGAACAGGGCACGGAAGCCCAGTTCACCGTACGCGTGCCAGGCACCAAGTACAACACCCTGTCGTTGCTCGGCACCCCACTCAATCTTGCGTTTGGCGGCGCAGTCTTGCTCAAGCTCGACGCGCGGCAGCTCGCGCGCCCGACCTACTCGCCTGACGTCAGCCCGTACCTGCGCCGGGACGGCTTGTACCTCCCGTCGGTGTTGAGCGCGCTGCGGGAGGATCGACCCGACCGTTTCGAGCAGCTCGTCGACGACGTGCGCACGGTCATCCCAGCGGTTCGAGGCATTCGTACGCGTCGCACCGAAGTCGAGCAGTGGGACACCGACGAACGCAGCGGCACACGGCACGTCCTGATCGGCCATGGGCTCGAGGTAGACTTCGGCAAGACCGGCTGGACGCCCGCCGATCAGCTAAGCGAAGGCACCCTGCTCACGCTCGGATTGCACACGATCCTTGCCCAACAGTCGCCGCCGCGCATGTTGCTGCTCGACGACGCGGACCGCGGCTTGCACCCGAACGCCCAGCGCCGACTCGTCCAGCAACTCCGTGGGTTGGCCAATTCCACGTGCCCGATCGTGTTCACGACGCACTCGCCCTACCTGCTCGAAGAGCTGGACGCGAGCGCAGTGCGGGTGGTGCGGCCGGGTCCAGACGGGAGTTGTGCGGTCTCGCCGCTCACCAACCACCCGAAGTGGCATGAGTGGAGCACGGACATGACCGCCGGGGAGTTCTGGCAGTTCGCGGGTGACGAGTGGCTGGAGCAGGCGTGATCCGGCGCGTGATCCTGGCGGTGGAGGGCACGACGGACGCACGACGCGTTGCGGTCGTCTGGCGATGCGTCGGCGGCGCGTTGCCGCTCACAGGCATCGTCGCGTCCGAAGCGTTCTTCGACGTGCACACGACCACCGACTATTTCAAACGGATCTTCGGTCGGACGTTCATGGGCCAGCCCATCGGGTCGGGGCATGCGGGCGTGTTGCGGAGGTTGCTCCAAGCAGCGAAGCGCGACCCCGACGCCGTCGGGGCGGTCGGCGTGATCTTCGTCGTCGACGGGGATGCAGCAGGGGCTACGGCCGCCGACCAGCTGCGTGCAGCACGCGACGGGCTCGCCACGCCGGCCGGCCCGTGGGCCGCTACAAGCCCGGAGCCGATCGTGATCGGCGCGCCGTCACAATGTTCGGAAGCCTGGGTCATCGCCGGGTACCAAGCAAAGAGCGCGGAGGATCGCACCACGCTCGACCGGTTGAAGCGCACCGTGTCCTTCGACCCGGTAGCGTCGCCGAACCGGCTCAACCATCAGCAGGTCGACGCGCACCCGGATCGATGGGCCAAGTCCGTGCTCGAGCGACTCGGACTGGACGACGAAGAGGCCGAGGCCGCCGCGATCACCGCTGCCGCGACGACCTCGACGCCGGGGAGCCGGAGCACCGGCCCGCAGGCGTTCACTCAAGAGCTCGACGCGCGTATTCCGAAGGTCTGACCTCCGTTCGACGCGGAGACCGGGATCACGGGTGCGCGGGCGGATGCCACCAGCCGAGCCGCAGCGCGTTTGCGACCACCGTGACGCTGCTCAGCGCCATCGCGCCACCGGCGACCATCGGCGTGAGCAGCCCGAGCGCCGCGAGCGGCAGCGCGACCGTGTTGTACGCGAACGCCCAGAACAGGTTCTGCCGCACGCGGCGACGGGTCGCCTCCGCGATGTCCAGCGCCGCGGCGACGCCCCACAAATCGGGGCGAACCAGCGTGATCGCCGCGACCTCGCGCGCCGCATCCGAGCCCGTCCCCATCGCGACGCCGAGGTCGGCGGCCGCCAGCGCCGGCGCGTCGTTGACCCCGTCGCCGACCATCACGACCTTTCGGCCAGCGGCGCGCAGCCGCTCGACCTCGGTGGCTTTGCCGTCGGGCAACACACCGGCGATCACCTCGTCGATGCCGAGATCAGCAGCCACTCGGGCCGCGGTGGCCGGCGCGTCGCCGGTCAGCATGACGACCCGAAGCCCGGCCGCACGCAACGACGCCACCGCCTCCCGCGCGCCCGGCCGCGGCCGATCCCCGAGCGCGATCGCCCCGACGCACCGCCCCGCGCGCGCGACCCACACGACGGTCGCGCCCTGCGCCTCGTGCGCGTCCGCGTCGCCGTCCCAGGCTTCGGTCGCGACGCCGAGCTCGTGCATCCACCGCCGGCTGCCGACCCGCACCTCGTCCCCGCCGACGATCGCCTCGACCCCCCGACCCGCCAACGCGCGGAACCCGGTCGACGGCGGAGCGCCCGGCGCGAACGCAACGATCGCGCGCCCGAGCGGGTGCTCTGTGCCCGCCTGCGCCGCCGCCGCGAGCGTCGCCACGTCCGGCGCGCCGAGGGTCGCGATCACCGCGGGGGCGCCCTCGGTGAGCGTGCCCGTCTTGTCGAACACGACGGTGTCGGCCCCGTTCGCGCGCTCGAGCGCGCCCGCGTCACGCAGGAGGATGCCATGCTTCGCCGCTACGCCGGTCCCGACCAGCAGCGTCGTCGGCGTCGCGAGCCCGAGGGCGCACGGGCACGCGACGACCAACACAGACACCGCCACCAACGCCGCGTCTACAGGGCTTGCCCCCCACACGACGTGCCCGAGGCCCGCGAGCGCCGCCACGCCGACCACCGCCGGCACGAACCACGCCGAGACCCGGTCCACCAGGTCCTGCACCGGCGCGCGACGACCAACCGCCTCTTCGACGCGCCGCTGAATGCGCGCCAGCACCGTGTCGGCGCCCACCGCGGTGACCTCCACGAGCACCGCTCCGTCGACGTTCAGCGTGCCGCCGATGACCGCGTCCCCGGGCCCGCGCGCGATCGGGCGGCTCTCACCCGTCACCATCGACTCATCGGCGTTCGACGAACCTTCCCGCACGACGCCGTCGACCGGGAACCGCGCACCGGGCACCACGCGCACGCGCTCCCCAGGCCCGACCGTCTCGACCGGAACCGTGACCTCGCGCCCGTCCCGCACCACGACGGCCTGCTCCGGGCGCAGCACCGCCAAGGCCCGCAGCGCCGCGCCGGTCTGCCGGCGCGCCCGCGCCTCGAACAGCTTGCCCAGTCGGACCAGCGTGATCACCGACGCCGCCGACTCGAAGTACAGCCCGTGATCGCCGCGCGCCCACGCCACGCACGACAACACGAACGCGGCGCTGGTGCCGAGCGCGACCAGCACGTCCATGTTCGCCGACCGCGCCCGCAACGCGCCCAGCGCCCCTCGGTAGAACCGGGCCCCTCCTACGATCTGCACGGGCAGCGCCAGCGCGAGCTGCGCCGCCGCCGGGAGGTGCGCCCCCCCGGGCAGGAACATCGGGACGACCAGGGGCGCCGTCAGCGCCGCGCACAGCGCGATCACGACGGCCTCGATCCGGTCCCGCCGCGTCGCCGCGGCCGCCTCGGCGGACGGATCGTCGCCGCCGACGCGCGCCTCGACCCCCGCGGCGCCCGCCACGGCGACCAACGACGACGCCTCGACCCCACCGGCCAGCGCGACGTGGGCCACGTCGACGTCCACCCACACCGAGAGCACCCCTGGCGCGCGTGCGATCGCCGCGCGCACGCGCTCGCTGTCCCCGATCGAACGCCCTGGGTCGAGCACCAGCCGCACCGCGCGCGGCGGCACCGAGAAGCCCGCCCCCTCGATCGCCTCGATGAGCTCGGGCGCCCCGAGACGCAGCGGATCGTACGCCACGACCGCGCGCTCCAGCGCGAGGTCGACCGACGCCTCGGACACCCCGTCGACGCGGGTGAGCACGCGCTGCAGCCGCGCCTGGCACGACGCGCACGTCATGCCGGAGACGGGCAAGACGATCCGGGCGCCGCTCATTGCGGAGGAAACTCGCGTGCGTACGCTGCGAATCGCTCATCGATCAGCGGCAGCGGCTGCATGTGGCGCCCGCTCGTCGGGTCGAGGTCGACGTGCACGACGACCGTGCCCCCACGCGCGCGAACCGACCCGTCGCGGCCGATGACCGTGAACCGGAGGTCCATGGACGAGGTCCCCACCCGCGCCACCCGGACGACCACCCCCACCTCCTCTCCGAGCCGGCACGGCGCGACGAAGTCCGCCTCGGTGTGGACGGCGGGCAGCCCACGCTTGTCGACCAGGATCAAGTCCGCGTATCGACGGCCCGTAACCGCCTCGTACCACCCCTCCATCGCCCGGTGAAACCAATCGAAGAACCTCGGATAGTACGCGATCGCGGCCGGATCGCACTCGCCGAACGTGACTGGGATCCACCTCGTGTACGGCCCCACTTCACCCCCCGACGTCTCCATAATGGTCCACGCGGCCCCGCGGACCGCCGCCGCCCCCTGCGCCGCCCCTCCGCGCGTGCTACCTCCGCGACAGGGAGGAGCGATGGCCGATTACGCCGAGGTGCTCGGGAAGGTGCTGCGCGGCGAGTACGACGACGCGTCGCCCGAAGAGCGCGACGGCGCCGTGCGCGCGCTCGTCAACCTGTGCAGCGCGGCCGCTGCCGCCGTCGCGTTCCAGCCGATCCCGTTCGTCGACGTGGCGCTCATCTCGCCGATCCAGGTGGGGATGGTGCAGGGCATCGCGCGGGTGTACGGCCACAAGCTCGATCAGCGCTCCATCATGGAGATCCTGTCCACGTTCGGGGCGTCGCTCGTCGCGCAGAACGTGCTGATGGCCGCCGCCAAATTCGTGCCCGTGCTGGGCTGGCTCGCCGCGGTGTCGATGGCCTACGCGACCACGTGGGCCATCGGCGAGGTGTCGGACCACTACTTTCGGAACGGCCGGGGCGTGCCCGCCGACGAGCTCCGCTCGATGTTCCAACGGACCTACCAGCAGAAGCGCTCCGAGAAGGAGAAGCAGCACCGCGCCGACGACACGCTCAAGCGCCGCCTCGATCAGCTCAAGGAGGCCCACGCGGCCGGCCTGATCGACGACGAAGAGCTGCGCGTGAAGAAGGAGCAGATCCTCAAGGACTTCTGATCCAGCACAGTCCGCGCGGCGGGTGAGCGAGCGCCCGACTCTGGGCGGCCGCGGGCGCGGCTGCCGCCGCGGGTGGGCCGTGATACGCGAGGCGGGAGGTCCATGTGTCGCGTCCATCCCTCTGCTTGTTGTTGCTCTGCGCGCCCGGCGCCGCCCGCGCCGCCTCCCTCGTCGGCGTCGTAGCCGACAGCGACATCTACTACGGCACCCGGCTCCCGGGCGCGACCGTGTGGGTCGACGGCGGGGGGTCCGGCACGGCCGACAGCAGCGGCATCTACGAGATCACCGTCGCGAACGGCACCTGGACCGTACACGCCACCCACCCCGGCTACACCGAAGAGACCTGCACGAAGACGGTCGAGTACGACGCCGACTGGTGGTGCTCGATCGCCCTGTTCCCCGCGCCGGCCGACACCGACACCGATGCGGACGCCGACTCCGACACGGACACCGACGTCGACACCGACACGGACGCCGACACGGACGCTGACGCCGACACGGACGCCGACGCCGACGCCGACGCCGACACCGACGCCGACGCCGACGCCGACGCCGACACCGGGGGCCGTCCGCCGCCAGCGCGCGACACGGCCCCGCCGATGTACGAGCCTGGAACTGGCGAACCCACCCTTGGCGGCAAGCCCTACGCCGCGATCGGGTGCGCGTGCGACAGCGGCGGCTCGTGGCCGGCCGCCAGCGGCGCCGTCGGCCTGTTGCTGCTCGCGCGGAGGCGCCGATGGCCGCCCCGCTGAGCGTGTTCCTCGACTCCCGGGCGCCGGCCAGCCAGCTCGTGCGTTGGCTGCTGCGCGAGCGCGGGGTCCCGTGGGTCGCCCGCGAGATCGACACGCTCGTCGCGTTGGAGCACCTCGAGCCCTGGTACGTGCGGCTCACCCCCGCGGCCGCCGTGCCGATGCTGGTCCGCGACGGCGCCGTCGCCGACCGTCTGTCCGCCATCCTGCTCGCGGTGCACGCCGCGGCCGGCGACGACGTGATGCTCCCGGCCGCCTGCCGCGACGAGGTCGAGGGGTGGCTGCTGCGCCTCGACGACTTCCCGGTCGACGCGCTCGGACGCGGCGCCGACACGATCGGCGCGCTCGATCTCGGGCGTCGTCGGCGCGCGCTGGCCAAACGCGCCGTCGCGCACCCCGACCTCGACGGGACCTACCGCGCCCTCGCAGCGTCGCTTGAGGACGGACCCGGCGACCGAATCGCCACGATCGAGGCGATCCTCACGAGCGCCGAGGCCGCCCTCGCCCTCCCCGCAGGCGCCGCGGGGGATCCCCTCCGCGACAACGATGGTCCGTGGCTGGTCGGCAGCTCCCTCACCCTGGCGGACGTCGCGCTGGCGGCGTGTGTCGCCGCCCTCGCCCGCTCCGAGCTGCGCTACCTGCTCACCCCGGATCGGTGGCCCCACCTCGCGAAGTGGTGGGGCCGGTTCCGCAGGCAGCCGTCGGTGCGCCGCAGCGGCCTCACCGATCACCCCGATGGCCAGCCGCTCGTCGCTTGGGCGGGGTGGCTGCTGCCCCGCGTCGCCGCCCTCACCGCGGCGCTGGTCGCTCTGTACGTCGTCGTGCGTTGGTGGCGGCGCCGCTCCACGCCGCAGCACGCTTAGGAGTTCGTATGCGTTTGTTCGTCCCCGTCGCGCTCTTGTTGGCTACCGCAGCGTGCACCGACTACGGCTTCAGCGGCGCCGAGAAGCCTCCCGAGACGCCCGCTGAGACGGGCGAAGATCCCGGTCGCCCGGACGGTCCTGGCCGCCCACCCGAGTGCCCTGCCCCAGAGGTCGGGGCGTTGACGTCGTCCATCGACGAGTCGTGCGAGGTCGAGTGGACCGCGGGCACGTTCACGCCCGTGATCGAGTGGCGCGACAGCTCGATGGGCGACTCCTACGCCACCCCGGTAGTCGGCCAGCTCACCGACGACGACGGAAACGGCGTCGTCAACGAAGACGACATCCCGGACATCGTCGTCGTCGGCACCGGCGGCAACATCACCGCGGTGTCGGGCGACGGCACGGGTCGGCACTGGCAAGTGAGCGGGTACGGCTCCGAGCCGCCCACCGCCGCGATCGGGGACGTCACCGGCGACGGGTGGCCCGACGTCGTGGTCGCTGGCAACAACGCGATCGACGCGCTCGATGGTCGCAGCGGCGCCGTGTTGTGGCGCAACACCGACAACGGCCTCGGCACCTTGCTCATCTGCGGCGGCGTCGGGGTGTACGACCTCGAGGCCGACGGCGTCGCCGAGGTCGTGTTCGGCAACGTCATCATCGACGGTCGCAACGGCACGATCCGCGGGCGTGGCGCGCACGGAAAGGGCACAGGCCACAGCTCCCCGTACGCGGCGTTCGGCGTCGCCGCCGACGTCACCGGCGACGGCGTGCTCGAGGTCGTGGTCGGCAACGCCCTGTACGACGCGTCGGGCGTCGCGCTCTGGTACAACGGGCAGCCGGACGGGTTCGTCGCCGTCGCGAACTTCGACGCGGATCCGCAGGGCGAGATCGTCGTCACCACCTACCCAGGGGTGGTGCGCCTGCAAGACGACGACGGCACCGTGTTGTGGTCGGGCCCGTTCACCGGCTCCACCATCGGGCCACCGACCGTCGCCGACTTCGACGGCGACGGCGCGCCCGAGATCGGCGTCGCCGGGAACAACGTCTACGTCGTCATCGAGACCGACGGCACGCTCAAGTGGAGCCAAGGCGTCAACGACGCGTCGTCCGGCTTCACGGGCTCTGCGGTGTTCGACTTCGAAGGCGACGGGCGCGCCGAGGTCGTCTACGCGGACGAAGACAACGTCTGGGTGTTCGACGGCGCAACCGGGTCGGTCAAGCTGCAAGAGACCAACCACAGCTCGGCAACCTGCAGCGAGTACCCTGTCGTCGCGGACGTCGATCAGGACGACCACGCCGAGATCGTGTTCACGTCGTCGCGCTACAGCGGGTCCGAGTCCGGGGTGACCGTGATCGGAGACGCTGACAGCTCCTGGGTGCGTGGTCGCACCGTGTGGAATCAGCACGCGTACAACATCGTGAACATCGAGAACGACAGCCTGCTCCCGTCGGTCAACCTGCCGAACTGGCCGTCGTACAACAACTTCCGCTCTGGCGACGTCTCGGCGGTCGCCGGCAACAGCCAGGGCGACGCGATGCCGTACGAGCCCGACATCTGCACGGTCGAGTGCGAGGCGGGCCACCTGTACGTGACCCTTCGGGTCGCGAACGGTGGCACCGCGTACCTGCCGGAGAACCTCAAGTCGGCGCTGTACACGTTCCGCGGCGGGTCTTGGAGCCTGTTGACCGTCATCGAGGTCCCGTACGCCATCCCGCCGGGCGCCACCAGCGAAGGGTTCGTCGTGGATCTCGATCCCGCCGACGTGCCCGCCGGGAGGCTGTTGTTCGTGGTCGACGACGACGGTGAGGGCCACGGGCAGGTCGACGAGTGCCACGAGGACAACAACACGCTCGAGATCACGGAGGGGCTCTGCCCATGATCCGGCGGGCGGGCCCAGAGCACCGCTCAGGTATCCTCCCGTCGCCTGCC